>JABDJR010000576.1 GCA_013003415.1 Candidatus Eiseniibacteriota bacterium
TCAAGCGGGTCAGTACGCCACTCTGGTTGTAGAAACCGAGAACGGCAAGATTGCGCGCCCCTATTCCATTTGTTCTGCTCCCGGCGACAAGACCCTCGAGTTTTATTGTGATCTAGAGCCCCGCGGAGAATTCACGCCTCTAGCTTGGGACATGACGGTGGGGTCCGAGATCTATGTGCAAGACGAAGCGGGTGGATCCCTTCTTTTCAACCCCGACCTCGACCAACACCTCATGGTTGCCACCGTCACCGGTGCGGGACCCTTCATTAGCATGATCCGTAAGCTGAAACCGGATCCGCAATCCCATAAGGTTCGACTTCTTCACGGTTGCAGCTATGGCTATGAGCTTGGTGACTATCAGGATGAGCTAACCGCACTAGCCGTAGAACCGTGGTTTAGCTATACGCCGGTCATGAGTCGCCCTTGGTCGGACCCCCATTGGGAGGGGGAAAGAGGCCGCGCCGAAGATGTGTTTCGAAAGTATCTCGACCAAGATCTCACGGACAAAATCCAGGTCTACGCCTGCGGCCACACGGGCATGGTCGCAAACATAGAAGCCATGATTAGCCGGGCTGGTTTGCCCCCCAAGGTTCTTAGGCGGGAACTTTATGTCTAGTTCCATTAGTCGGGAGCTTCATGTCTGCTCCATTGGATGGGAGCTCATATTTAGTTCCACGAGGGGGGAACCATGGCGCTAACTAAAACAGTACGAGACCCGGTGCACGGTGATATTCGCGTCCACGAAAGCGATCTCAAGCTTCTGGATACTCCGGAGATGCAGCGCATGCGGGGTATCAAGCAACTGGGCACGGCCTATCACGTTTATCCATCCGCCCAACACACTCGCTTTGAACACATGCTCGGCGCCTATCATGTGGCGGGAAATCTCATTGAGCGGATCCGTGAGAATCATCAACGCGATCCTAAATCTTGCCGCGGCATCAGTCCTAAAGAAGCCTCGATCATTCGTGTTGTGGCTCTGCTTCACGACGTAACCCACATCCCTCACGGCCACGCGATTGAAGACCAAGATGGCCTCTTCCCACGCCACGATAAAAAGAGCCTTTTGAAAAAGGCGGTGACGGAAGGGGAGCTAGGTCGCGTGCTAAAACGTCGCCGGCTCGCCCAGGTTGTCGGGGACCACCTCTCTGACACCGGAGGCAAAAACAAAGGAACTGCGTTTCTGAGTCAGGTCGTCAATGGTCACGTTGGTGCCGATATCCTCGACTACCTGAAACGCGATGCCTATTTCACCGGGCTTCGCATTGGCTACGACGATCGCCTCTTCGACTACATCAAGGTCGACCCGAAGTCCGGGCAAGTTTACGTTGATCTGGTGAAGCACGACATGGATCGGGAAGACATTCTCACCGAAGTGCTCAATCTTCTTCACTGCCGGTATGTCAGCTCCGAGCGTATTTACTATCACCATGCCAAGGTGGCCTCAGGCGCTCTTCTCAGCCGTGCGGTTGAGATTGCGGTCATGGGAGGTCTTCGCCGAAAAGACGTTGAAGGCACCACCGACGCCTCCCTGTTGACCCTGCTCCGTGATCGGCCCTACGATGATCATTCTTTGGGCTCGGCCAAGGAAGTTTCGGCCATGGTTGGGGATCTTCTTGATCGATTTGAGACCCGGCGCCTTCCAAAACGATGTTTTGTGGCCACGCGCTTGGGTAACGAAAAGCGCCAAGACGCTTTGGTGCAGACCTTCTTGAACGATGCAACCGCCCGTCGATCGGTTGAGGTAGAAATCGCAAAGAAGTTGGGACTCAAAAACCCCCTTGGGGTCATTGTGTATTGTCCCAATAAGAACATGCAGCTCAAAGAGGCTGCGGTACCCGTTCGTAGGGCGGGTAAGGGGATCAAACCTCTAACAAAGTATCAGGAAGACTTTCCCATTCTGCGTCAGGTGGTTGAAGCCTATCGAGACTTGTGGAAGCTGTACGTGTTTATTCCTGAGGGTGGAGCGGAAGACCAGATACGGGCAGGACGTGTTGCCGAGCGCATACTTAGGCAACGTTTCCCGGGGATCAAAAACCAGTATCGGCCCTAGAGGGCGCGAATGGGGGAAGCCGTGGATCGATTTGTAGGACTACTTGGCATCGTTGTCATCATTGGCATTGCCTGGTTGGTAAGTAACAACAAGAAAGCGATCCGCTGGCGGACGGTGGCCTGGGGTCTGGGGCTACAGCTTCTTTTTGCCCTCATCATCTTGAAAACGGGCCCCGGTCAGTACATCTTTGAAGGCGGTCGGGCCATGGTGACCCGCCTCCTTTCCTTCACCGATGCGGGAGCCGGTTTCCTTTGGGGGAACTTGTATCGGGGAACCCCTGAGCTTGCGGAAAGTGTTGGCCCGGGTGCCATGCAGGGACATGTTCAGTTCTACGACGGTGCTACGGGCGACCTCGTGAACCTCGGCGTGGTGTTTGCTCTCCACGTCCTTCCCACCATCATCTTCTTTTCCGCGCTCATGTCGGTGATGTACCACCTTGGCGTCATGCAAAAGTTGGTGCAGGGAGTGGCCTGGGTCATGCAGAAGACCATGCGCACATCCGGTTCGGAAACCCTTTCTTGTGCCGCGAATATCTTTGTTGGCCAAACTGAGGCTCCCTTAGTGGTGCGCCCCTTCGTTGGCAAAATGACCAACAGTGAGCTTATGGCCATCATGGTGGGCGGGTTTGCCACCGTAGCCGGCGGGGTGATGGCCGCCTACGTCCGCTTTGGCATCGATGCCGGCCACCTTCTTACGGCTAGCGTGATGGGTGCCCCCGCGGCTCTCACTCTGGCCAAGATCATGGTTCCCGAAGTGGAACAGTCCGCGACCCAAGGTTTCGTGCGGATGGAAGTTAAGAAGGAATCCGTGAACTTGATCGATGCCGCCTCTTCAGGGGCTGCGGTCGGTCTTAAACTAGCCGCCAACGTGGGGGCCATGCTCCTTGCGTTCATTGCTTTAATCGCAATGGTGGATTGGATGTTGGGAGTCCCCGGTCGTCTGGCCGGCGCAGAGACGGGCTTTCTTGCTGATCTTTCCCTGGCGACGCTATTTGGCTATGTCTTTTCCCCTTTGGCTTGGGTGATGGGCGTACCGTGGTCCGAGGCCAACTCCGTTGGGAACCTGATCGGTACCAAGATAGCGGTGAATGAATTTCTCGCTTACATCCAGCTTGGGGGCATGGGCGACGAACTCAGTGACAAATCTAGAGTGATTGCCACCTACGCTCTTTGCGGCTTTGCCAACCTGAGCAGTATCGCTATCCAGGTGGGCGGTATCGGTAGTATCGCCCCCGAGAGGCGTCAGGACCTAGCGAAGATCGGTTTCAAGGCCATGATCGCCGGTGCCCTGGCAACCTGCTTAACCGGGACGCTTGCGGGTATCCTGATCGGATAGTTTTTCATAGACTGTTCTACGTGACCACGCACTGAATCTCATTGCATAAGGAAATACGATCGAATGAAAACCTGGGCTGACACCATTGGCGCGGATCTCAAAGAAGTGTTGTTTAGCGAAGAAGACATCAAGGCCAAAGTCGCCGAGATGGGCGAAGAAATTCGCCGCGACTATGAGGGCAAGCGCGTCCTCATGGTCGGTATCTTGAACGGTTGTATGCCGTTCATCTCTGATCTTATCCGTGAGGTTAAGACACACGTTGAAGTCGACTTCATGTCAGTGTCCTCCTACGGCGGAGGCATGCAGTCCACCGGGGTCGTGCGTATTCTTAAAGATCTGAACAAAGACATCACCGGACGCCACGTCCTTATTGTCGAAGACATCATCGATACGGGACTAACCGCCCGCTATCTCATTGACAACCTTCAAACGCGCCACCCCACCAGCCTCGAGGTTTGCTCCTTGCTTGATAAATCTTCAGC
>JABDJR010000578.1 GCA_013003415.1 Candidatus Eiseniibacteriota bacterium
AGCCTAGCTATTCAGGTCTTTGGCCAAGGCCGCCTGTTGATCCGAGTTCAATGCGGTCTCTAAGCGAAGAGCCGGGTGGTCAGTACCAACCGCCACCGGCGCTTTCCCTTCCGTAGGGAATCTCAGATATTGAACGGCGCTCAAGCGATCTTCCCCAACCTGGCCTTCATCGTAGAGCGCGTATACTTTGGCCCCATCGCTCATTTTGACGTAGAGATGCTTTGGCAAATCGAGCCATTGGGTGAGCTTTTGAGCGCGCTCTTCCGGATCACCAATCTCGATGAGGAGAGAGCACGGTAGCTCCCCAGGACTACCAAGCAGTTGATTGTAGGTTTCAAGCTCATGAAGGATGGAGGCTTCCTTCACCATCCGCTCCACGCGAACCATCTCTTGAATCTGATAGCGCATGGTGGCTTTGTTCTCGAAAAGAAAAGTGAGGTCCTCCCCCACATGAACGCGTCGGGGTTCTTTGACTTTAAAGATCTCTTGGCGAACTTTGTCGCGAACTTCTCCGTAGGTTTCGAAATCGAGAATTTCGTCTCTCTCAACTAATCGTGACATGGGTACCTCAAACTAATTATTTGGTTGATGGGGTTTCGGTTTTAACTTCGACGGCCTGATCGAATCCGTCCGAGCGGTAGGCTCGGGCCAGGATCGACATGGGATGCATGCCTTTCTTTCCCGCGTGTTGCTCAAATTGAATGGCGGCCAAAGGACAGTCCGTTGCGCATAGTGCCTTCTCGGGTTCCTTTACGCCGTCGATGGCCTTCTTTCCAATCCTCTGGGAAGGCTCAAACCCGTCGACGGTCATGGCGTAGGTCCCATCGTGGCCGCAACACTCCATGGTGGTACTTGGTTTCAGACCCGGGATTTTCTTGAGCAAATCCCTACCTTTGAAACCAACTCCCTGGGCACGAAGGTGGCAAGGTGCGTGATACGCCACTTCCCCTGGTGTGCTCTTGAACTCGTCGTTGAATCGATCTTCTTTTCGAATGGACCACAGAAACTCGCTGGGGTCCATCACCGCGTCGGCAACTTTCTTTGCCCGTTCACGATCCGCGACATCAACAAGCTCGGGATACTCTCGACGCATCATCATGGCGCAGGTGGGATTGATGACCAACACCTTTGCCCCAGCGTCAACATAGGGCTCAAGAGTTTTTAGGTTTTCGGCCGCCTGACTCTGGAGACTCTTCAAGTCTCCATGTTCCCAGGCCGGCATGCCGCAACATTGAAGCCCTTTGGCGCAACTCACCTCAACTTGATTCTTCTGCAAGACATCGATGGTGTCTTGGCCAATCTCGGGCTCGTTGTTTTGGACATAACAGGTTTGGAAAAGCACGGCCTCGCCCTGAGGTGTCTTGGGAATCAGGCCTTCGGCCTCGGCCCAAGACTCAAAGGTTTTGCCGGCAAAATCCGGAAGCAGTTTATCTCGATGAATCCCAAGGGCTTTTTCCATGAACCACCGATGGATACCGACTCGGTTCATCGTATTCGCCATGCCTAAGCTTGCCCGGGCCATCTTCCCCGTCGCGTCTGGATCACCTAAAACCTTGTGCTGGAAGGACACTCCATCTCTAGCCACTTTCTGAGCGCTATAGCGATGCACAAGCCGTGGAAAATCTAACTGATACTCGTGTTGGTCACGAACCGTATAGGGACATTGCACTTCACAGAGCTTGCACTGGAAGCACTCGTTCATGACGTGCTCCGTCTCTTCCGCCGTAATTTTTTCTACATCGCCATCGTGACGATTGTCGATGAAGTCGAATAGGTCCGGGAACGAGTCACAGAACTTGAAGCACATGCGGCAGCCATGACAGATCTCAAAGGTGCGGGTTATTTCTTTCTGGAGAGCCTCGGGATCCCAGTATTTTTTGTCCGCAGGATCGTAGGAAAGACCATCTGTGGGCTGATAAGAGATTGGCTTGCTCATAAACTCGTTTCTTGGTCAGAGAAAACAAAGTGGGACCGGACCCAGAGTCCGGCCCCAACAGAAACCGACCTAGCTAATACCTAGCTAATGAGGTCGAGCATCTTTTCGAAGCGACCAGCGTGAGATTTCTCGGCTTTGGCTAAGGTCTCAAACCAATCTGCGATTTCGGAAAAGCCTTCTTCGCGGGCTGCTTTGGCCATCCCTGGGTACATTTCGGTGTACTCATGGGTCTCGCCAGCAACCGCAGACTTCAGGTTGGCTTCGGTATCACCGAAAGGCAAGTCGGTCGCCGGATCGCCGACGACTTTCAGGTAGTCCATATGGCCGTGGGCATGACCGGTTTCACCTTCAGCCGTTTCGCGAAAGTTACCAGCGACTTCGGGATAACCTTCGACGTCGGCAACTTTAGCAAAGTAAAGATAGCGACGATTGGCCTGGGACTCCCCAGCAAACGCAGCTTTCAAGTTCTCGTGAGTTTTCGTTCCTTTAAGATCTGGCATGGAAAGGTTCTCCTTTTACTAGTAAGCGTGCGCCTATTCTTTTTCGGAACAGGTGCGACATAAAACCTCGTACTCGAGGTGCAAATGAACGACTTTCAAATCCTGGGGTAATGCTTCGGGAACGCGAGGTCGATCGATGACATCGCGAGCGACATCAAAAACCTCCCCGCAAACCCTACAG
>JABDJR010000621.1 GCA_013003415.1 Candidatus Eiseniibacteriota bacterium
GCCCTAGGCCGGTACCGCCGTGTTTAGTTGTGAAAAACGGTTGAAAGACTTGGCCTTCGTTCTCAGTTGTGATCCCTGGACCATTGTCTTCAATTTGAAACCACGGTTGGTCATCCTCAGTACCCACCGTCACACGGACTTTTCCATCCGTGCCTGAAGCGTCGGCGGCGTTCACCAGAAGATTGCGCACCACCTGCCGCAACTGCTCCTGATCTGCACTAATCCAACACTCTTCCCCCATCATTTCGATATCACGCTTGTCACGTCCGGCTAGGGACAACTCCCGGGTCATGTCATGGACCAGGGCCGTCAAATCGAACACCCTGGGTTTGATCTGACTGACTCGCGTATAGGTCAACAAAGAACTAACAAAGCCTTCAATATTCTCGGTCTCGCGCTCAATGACCTCAAACAGCTTGGCCTGCTCTTCATTGGGGTTCATCTCTTGAGTCAAGAGCTGTACCGAACCACTCACAGGGAGAATGCTGTTTCGAATCTCGTGCGCAATACCCGCAGCCAACTCGCCTACCGCGGCCATCCGCTGTCGGCGATGCTGAAGGGCTTCTTCACGAAGAATTTCGGTGAGATCCTGAAAAAGAACCGCCACACCAGCCGTGGCTCCATCTTGATCCCGAAGCACCGTCATGCCCACACCAATGGGAACAGACTCACCATTCTTCGTGATCGCGATCTCTTGGCGTTTCTCCGAAGTCCCATGGCTCATGGCCAACTCGATCGCTTCAATGAGGGCATTGGCCCCGGAGGGAAGCCCCTCACGAAGAGTCCGACCTCGAAGCTCATCGGGGTCGCAACCCAGGGTCTGAACAGCTACCCGATTCACATGAACGATACGTCCGCTCGAATCCACACTGATCAGGCCACTACCCAGATGCTCCACAATGCTATCCGTATCCAAACGCATCCTTGCGAGGGCCTTTGAGGCGTGGACCAGGGCTCGCTCCTGGAGCTGCACCGAGCTTCGCACCCGCCCACTCACTCCACCCAAAACGAAAACCATGGCCCCTTGAAGCAGGAGCTGCGTTGGCGCCTGCCCCCCTAAGACCAAGGACGTGGCCACAAGCGCACTCCCCGCCACCACGCTGATCGCCCAGGCTCCCCTACCCCCGACCGTGAGACCAGAGGCAAAAGCCACCAGAGGAAAGAACAGCGTGATTCCAGCATCCGGTCGTCCGGCCGCCAGAGTAGCTAGGGAAACCCAAGCAACATCCACCAACAGAATGACGGCACTATGCATTCTCGAGCTAGCATAGATCAGCGAACTGATCGCCGTGACCCCAGCCACTGCAGAAGCAATCCACAGTCCCGGTACCCATTCGAACGAGCCACCCAGAAAAAAGGCTAAGCCCGCGATGAGAAGCGCCGCCCCAAGACGGCCGAAACCCGGCCATCTTTGGGAGCGCAAACCAGACCCTTCAGGTCTAGCGGTCCGACTATTCACCCGAGACCACCGAAACCATCTTGAACATCGGCATATACATGGCCACAACCATGCCACCGACCAAGAGGCCCATGACCACAATCATGACCGGCTCAATAATCGAGGTGAGTGTTTCCACCGCAGTGTTCACTTCATCCTCGTAGAAGAGCGCGATCTTGTTCAACATCTCATCCAGCGCACCGGTCTCTTCACCTACCGCGATCATTTGCACCACCATGGGTGGGAAAGCGTCGGATGTGCGAAGGGGTGCCGCAATCGTCTCACCCTCTCGGATGGATCCGCGGGTTGCGCGAATGGCATCCTCGATAACTTTGTTACCGGCGGTGTTTGCCGTGATCTCAAGACCATCGAGAATCGGAACACCGGAGGAAATCAAGGTTCCCAGGGTACGGGTGAACCGAGCAATGGAGCCCTTCCGGATCACATCGCCGAGGGCGGGTATCTTCAGCATCAGCTTATCGACGTTTCTACGTCCCGACTCCGTGGCCACATAACGACGGTAGAAGATGATGCCAGCAACCACAGCGCCCAAAAGGACCCACCAATAGCCACGCAGGAAGTTCGAACAAGTCAGAACAATCTGGGTAGGCAGGGGCAGGTTGGCACCAAAGTCCTGGAAGATCTTGGCAAAGGTCGGGATGATAAACAGAAGCATGAAGATGGTGGTCGAAACCGCCACCGAAAGCACAACCACCGGATAGGTCATGGCGCCTTTGATCTTCCGTCGGAGAGCTTCAGCTTTCTCAATGTAGGTTGCCAAACGCAACAGAATCACATCGAGAATACCGCCAGCCTCACCGGCTTCAACCATGTTTACAAACAGGTTATCGAAGACTTTCGGATGCTGGCGTAGTGCCTCGGCCAGGGTCGACCCGGATTCTACGCTGTTCATGACCGAGGCAAGCACGGTCTTGAACGAGGCGTTGTCCACCTGACTGGACAGAATGTCCAAACACTGAACCAAGGGCAAACCCGCGTTGATCATGGTGGCGAACTGACGCGTAAAGATCGCAAGATCTTTTGTGCTTACGCCGCTTGCCCCACGAAGTTTGAGACTCAGTGATAGTTGTTTTGGTTTCTCTCGGACAAAGAGGGTAATAATCCTCTTCTTCCGGAGATGAGCCAGGACTTCCTCCTGGTTACCCATGGTAAGCTCGCCTGTCTGGACCTCGCCCGCGAGGGTCTTACCTTTCCAAATATAGGTTGGCATCTAACTTCTCCTCCGCGCCTTAGGCTGCTTTCAGGCCACTCTTGACGAGTAATTGCTCAAGTTCCTTCGGATCGAAACTTCGTTTCATGGCTTCCTCCGCCGTAATCTGTCGATTGGCAAACGCCGTAAACAGACTCTGGTTCATGGTGTGCATGCCAAATTTTTGCCCCGCTTGCATCAAGGTATAGATCTGGTGGGTCTTTGCCTCGCGAATCACGGCACGCACTGCCGGGCTGCAAACCAGTATCTCGGGAATCAAGATCCGTCCGCCTCCTCGGGACCGGGGCAAAAGCTGCTGAGCGACGATTCCTTCAAGAACGAACGCAAGCTGAGCAAGAATCTGCGGCTGCTGTTCGGAGGGAAAGACGTCGACCATACGGTTCACCGCTTCTGCGGCTGAGTTGGTATGCAAGGTGGCAAAGACCAAGTGACCCGTTTCCGCAATTGTGATTGCCGCAGAAATGGTCTCAAGGTCACGCATCTCACCAACCATGATGACGTCGGGATCTTGTCGCAAAACGTATTTCAGAGCCGTTACGAAGCTGCCCGTATCGGCACCAAGTTCACGCTGGTTGACAATGCAACGTTTGTGCTGGTGGATATACTCGATGGGATCTTCGATGGTCATAATATGACCGCGGCGTTCTTCGTTGATCAGATTGATCAACGCCGCCAAAGTCGTTGATTTGCCGCTACCCGTAGGGCCGGTGACTAGCACAAGGCCTTTGGGGCGGCGAGCCAGATCGATAATGGTC
>JABDJR010000633.1 GCA_013003415.1 Candidatus Eiseniibacteriota bacterium
GAGTATCGACGCCGTAGACTGAGGAGAAGGTCCCGTTCTTGAAGCTCTCTTCAAGAATGTGTTTGGGCATGGTGTAAATGGAGCCCACGACGTTTAGGAAGTTGGCTACGGGCTCAGCCGTGGAAATTTGAACCGTGTGATCATCGATCTTATTGTACTTGTAGTTCTCTCCCCCGGCCTTGGCTAACTCGGCAACCGAAGGATGAATTTCTTCGTCATACACAAGCTGCGAGGTGAAAATGACATCGTCTGCGGTCAGGGGCGCTCCATCGGACCAGCGAAGCCCTTTGCGAAGATAGAAAGTCCAGGTCTTGCCGTCTTCGCTGAGTTCCCATCGCTCGGCTTGAACCGCTTTTCGCTCTTGAGTGTAGTTGTCGAAACCGACGAGAGACTCATAGAGAATGCCGCTGGTGAACGTGGTGCTAGACGCCTCGTTCGCCATGATCGTGTTCCACGTCTTGGGGTCGATCCTAACGGTAGAGACATAGCGCCCTCCGTATACTCCCTTCGCGTCTTCATAAACGCGGGCCCCCTCGGGTCGGGGATGAGGATCTTCGCGGGTAAGCACTTTAGCCAGCTCGGTTAGGTCCGCCTTCGAGCTTGCTTCTTGACCTTGGCTCTCACCACCTCCGGAACACCCATAGATCCCTAGGGTCAGACTAAGCAGAAAACTAGAAACCAAACCACGCAGGGCGAGGTTGGAAAAACGAGATTGCATGATACGAGGCCTCCAGGACGGGCAAGTAGATTTGGTGGGAGGGGCAAGACACAAAGAAGTATGTAGGGATTTCAAGGGAGTGTCAAATTGGCTAGAAGGGCTAGAAATCAGGCTCAGCCACGTCTACAGGATGTTTAGTCCTAACCAATCTCCGAACAAGAACCGGAGCCGGTCGAGGGCCAAGGTCACGCGAGCCATGACCGTAAAGCCATAGGAGGCGCCAAAGGAGATCATGAGAAACCAGATCCCGACTTTTGCCACTTTGCCCGAGACCCCAGTGTGCTCTTGAGAGAAGAAGAAGTAGTACAAGGTGCTTAGCAAACCAATGATGAGTATCGGATGCGATAGCACATTAAGGAAAGCAAGAAACTTGTTCGTCATGCCGCTGGCATCGCCGAAGGCAGATAGGGCGGATTTGTCGATGATTGGGATGAGACTGTCTTGGAGCTGAGCCAAGAGATCGCCCTGGGCGAACCCCATGATGGCGAGACCGGAATAGGCGCCAACCAAGAGTCCCATAGGCCAACGAGAAGGCCATCCGAACTTAGGAATCAAACGTGAGAACAGCATGAGGCCGAGCACCAGGGCCACCAAACGCCAGAGGTCCCAGGTCCAAACGCCCCCACCCAAAGCTTTGACTCCATCTCCCACCGGCGTGAACAGGTTGGGAACCATCACATTCGCATAGTAAATGCTCAGGTAATAGCCGGAGGCCACACCCACAAACAGGTATTCTGCAAATTTGTAGATGGGATTGTCCTTATAAAGGTAGGACATGATGGCCAACGTCAGAATGGCCGCCACCCAAACCCATATGTCTCCGGACAAATTCACGCGATTAACCTCCTCATCGTCTTCGAGTTACTTTCTCGAATTGATGAAGTACAAAATATTACCGACCAGGATCATCAAAATAATAGCCACATGCCCAAGACTCTGAGCCGCCATCCCCTGAATCCCGAAACCGGGCAAATTAACTAGGTCCTCGTACTCGGCCGCACCGGATAAACCACCCAACAAGCCGCTGAGCTGGTCGGATCGTAAGTAGGTGTAATACTCGGGCGCGCTCACCGCGGTACATCCGGAAATAATGGGAATGTTGTAGCGCGAACGAACTTGTTGCACCCACTCTTTGGTGCCGGGGTAGCCCGCCGAGATGTTGACGATCATTTTCACATCGTCAAACTTATCGACCATCCACTCCCCATTGGCCTTCTTCTGGGCCAGGAGCGGGATATCTTCAACCTTGGTGCCGTAATAATCTTGGGGGAACACGTCGCGGAAGGATTTCCCCAACTGCACCATGACGTTCTCTTTGCCTTCCTTAAAACCAAGATGGACAAAGTCGACGCCGTATTCTTTTCCGTACTTTTCGACCGCAACCGTATTCAGACCTGCCTCGAGCAAAGGCGGAGCCGCCGGCCAGAGACAAGCGGAAACGATCTTTACATCTTTACGACACAAATGATCCAAGGTCGCCATGAGCATGGGATCGAGCTCGGGCTTTGAACCGGGGTCATAGTCAGCTGCGTAGTAGACGATATCACCGGGCTGGAGCGCCTCGATGGAATCGTAGAAGCTTTGCGCAGCCGGCGTGACCTTAAGGGGCAAGTCAACCGAAACGAATAACGGGATAGATACGGCAACCAGCATCACCAGGAACACCCAGCGACGGTCTATCTTCTCTAGTTTCTGAAGTTTGGTGGGCTCTGACATTAGTCACCCCCCAGGAAGTTGCGTTCGATGCCCATGATGACCTTTAAGCCGGTGGAGATAGCTCCCAATGCGGCTCCAATTAGAATGGCTCGTTTGGCGGCAAGGTTGGGCACGTTCATAATCCAGTCACTAAGTCCGGACATACCGCTCCACATCACATCGCCGATGGGTACTCGACCGATCATAACGATGATGGCGGCCACAGCAAGCAGCGTGGCATCGACCGAGCGGATGCGGAAGGAGCGGAAAGCGGCCGAAGCAATATAGAAAGCCAGGAGCGCAAACATGGTGCCCTGCATGGGAACAAACATGGAGTCGTAGAACTGAGTAAACCAGGTTCCCGAGGTAACTCCGGATAGCTCCATTCCGGCCAAGGTCCAACTCGATTCAATCCCAAAGATGCTCTTGATCATTGGGAACAAGGTTCCTAAGACCACCATCAGGATCATGCCTGCCATGAGGACGACGCTATAGCCCCAGTCCTTCTGTTTCCGACTGATCTTGAGCATGTTGATACGAGCGACGTTAGCCACACCCAGAACCGAAGCCAAGGCGGTCATGATGATGGCCCAGTTTTGAAGCTCACTGGACCATTTCTCGGCGCCGGGAAAGAAGTACTCGATCACCATGAACCAGCCGACCAGAATGGTAATGAGGAGAGGTACTTCGCGTTTCAACATTATCGCTGTTCCATCCAGTTCGTCAGACCTGAGTACCCCATGGTCTCAAGCGCAATCCCAACCAAAAGAACGGCGATGAGAACGACTTTCATGTAGTCCGTCCCCTTCAAAGTCCCGATCAATTTGGGTTCATCGGAGAGGTAGGCAGAGGCAGCAAAGAACTCCTCGCCCATCAAAGTGTAGTCACACGCCACCACGAAAAACGGCAACTGGTGAACATTGGCCGTACCCGCGATTTGAATAGCTCCGGTTTGGAAGCCGGTTTCGGCAAGAATCAGACTCTCGGCAAAGAACGAACCTAAGTACAAGTTCGCAGCCGGTTTCTCCCGAAGCATGATGCCGTCGACCCCCGCGGTGAACGCAAACTGCTCCTCGGAGAGATACCGAATGTCATTGACGTTGTAGGCATCGGGAGAGCCCGCATCGAGGTAAGACTGCTTGACCGTTTCTTCGGCCAGGGGAACCACGAAGGGGCGACAGATGGGAACGATAAGAGGCGTTTCGTAACGAGCCACCATTTTGGCAACGTGGCTCAAGATGATCATGGAATAGATCGTCTGAATGTTGTTGACGTCGTCGATACCGGGGACATAGAGAACGGCCTTCCCCATCTCGGTAGATCGGCCAACTGCCTCCTCGACCGCCTCTAGACCCGCGATTTTTCGAATGAAGTATCGCTTGCCCTTGGAGGCCTGAGAAATACAGAACAAGAACAGGGCACCAAACACCACAAGAATAACGAGAATGTTGTGACGCTCGACCAGGAAGAAGGGTTGGGAGTCTTCCTGGGCCCAGGCTAATACCGGCAACCAGAGGGAGCCACCTAGAGCTAGAGCGAGGGCTCGGAGCCAAAAGGCCCGGAGCCGATTGTGCAGTGTTTTCGGCATGAGGGTTGGGACGCTACCAGACCACCCAAACCCCGGTCAATGACGAATTACGAAGAGCTCTCTCGAGCCGTCTTCCAGCGGGTCACCGTACCGCGCTTGAGGCGCGAACCAAAACCCATGGGGGTTGCAATCACCGTCACAAGCGCCATGAACATCCAATAAAGTATGGGATAGAAGATGGCCACGTAAAAATACCTCGGGACGGAGGGATCGTAACGCCGCTCCAACATGACACCAAAAAGGAGCTGAAGGATACACGTGGTCCCGATCAACATCCCCCACCAATTCGGAATCGGCGAAACTCCAACCGGTGGATACCCCACCATGTAACTGGCTACCCAAATCATGGTCAGGATCACCACACAGTAGGCCCAGGCAATGGCCAGGGATGATTCAAGCATGACCGCCCAAAGACGCCGGCGACGCCAGGTTCGGACCGCGCCCTGATGGCGCTTGAGAACCTGAGCCAACCCCTTTGCCCATCGCAAGCGCTGCTTGAACAATCCCAAAATTGAAGATGGAACTTGCATCCATACCAAGGCGCGGGGTTCGTAGCGAACATCGTAGAAGTACTTCTGCAACTTCCAGGTCATGTCGATATCTTCGGTTGCCATCTCCGAAGAATAGAATCCCACATCCATCAACGCCGATTTTCGAAACGCACCCACCACACCAGACATGGTG
>JABDJR010000635.1 GCA_013003415.1 Candidatus Eiseniibacteriota bacterium
CTCTTTGACCTTGCTTGTCTCGTGAGCTTGAAGCTCAATCGCATTCGGCGGACACACTACCGCGCAGAGTCCGCAAGCAACGCACTTAGCTTCTCCCTGCTCGTCCTGAACCAGTTTGGGATAACCCCGAAACCGCTCCGCCACCGTCCAGCGCTCTTCCGGATAGCTGAGGGTCGACGGCTTCCGGGTAAGCTGCTTCAAAGTCACCGAGTACCCTTTGATCAGCTCGGGAAGGATCAGACGTTCACCTAGGGTCTTCTTCGCCATGCTAGTTATGCTCCTACCAAAGCATCGGAGTAGTTCACTCGAATGCCCTGCTGATCCTGTAATTTGCCGTAGTCCATGTCAGCGAACTGCGGTACGTCTCTGGTAATTTCACGGAAGATGTCGATGGCAGCTCGTCCCCGTGGTTTTCCACCGAGTTGACCCGTCAAGGTGTGCAAGACATGGGTCAGTGGGGAAGCCTTGGGAAGAATATTGAACTGCGCGAGCTGAACTAAACCGTCCTGGTTCACATAGGTGCCGTCAATCTCGGCAAAGCTTGGCGTGGGAATGATGATATCGGCAAACTCCTGAACCTCTTCGGCGAACATGTCGAAAGCCGCCACAAAGGGTGCCTTCTTCAGGGCCTCAATCTCTTGGCTGGAGAAGTTCCAGTTCCCGGGGCGCCCGCTGTTGAACAACATCATGGCCTGCACATCGCCCTTACCGGCCGCCGCTATGGTGTCGTTCCAACCCAGACCCGGTTCGCCGTGAACCTTGCCGCCCCAGCGGCCTTTCCAAGCCTGGGATTCTTCACTGGAAATGCGTTTGAAGCCGGGGTAGTAGTCGGGACCAATCCCTAGAAGGGCAGCGCCCATAATGTTTCCGCCATCGTCGAGGAACATGGGCTTCATGGTGCCTTCAATGGTGACCGTGGATTCAAAAGAGTCCCAGGCCGCGGCGACTTCGGTATTGTGAGCGCCCGCGTTGATCATGAACACGATGCGTTTAGCGCCCCGGACGATTCCGGCGATGCCGTCTTTGTCTCCGCGATTGAGAGCCCCACCGAGCTTGGCAATCCACCCGGCAGCACCACTGGGTCCCGCGCTATCTCGAGCCATCGCAACTTCGTTGAGTCTAGAGTCGCCGTCGGAGACCTGTACAAACCGCGTGCCGCGCTCGCGAATGGCTTTGCGAATGCGTAGCCCATAAACGCCGTGGGTTTTCTCTATGTCTGCACCCAGAGCGATAATGAGATCGGCACCTTCAATCTTCACCACCGAGTCGAGAATCCGACCGCGTTGCAACATGGCCACACGCGCCTCGGTCATCTGCTCGTCGCGACCCGCGCTGATGTTGTTGCTTCCACCCAAACCCCGAACCATCTTTTGAATGCCCCAGTACTCCTCATTGGAGAGGTGACGTCGGGTTAGAGCACCAAGACGGTTTGATCCCCGACCCATGGCCGGTCCCAAGCCCTCAGCAAGCGCCTTCATGCCTTCTTGCCAGGTGGTCTCCATGAGATTGTCGCCAACGCGAACCAGCGGTTCGGTGAGACGCATGGGATCGTTAATAAACTTAAAATCGAAGCGGGATTGATCGGCCAACCAGTAGTCGTTCACTTTGAGGTTCGGACGGGAGGTCAGACGTTCAACGGTTCCCTTCTTGCTCCAGATGAAGATGTTTTCTCCCACCGAGCTATTTGTAGCGATGGCCGCTGAAGAACCCATTTCCCAAATGCGTGATTTGAAGCGGAAGTCTCGGGTGGTCAGAGCCCCAACCGGGCACAAGTCGACAACATTGGCACTGAACGGATCGTCGAACTCCGCTCCGGGAGGCGTAGAAATGGTGGTGTGGGCACCGCGTTCATCGAGCATGAGCTGATGACTCTCGGATACCTCTTGCGTAAAGCGGGTGCAGCGCCAGCATAGAATGCAGCGTTCTTCGTCGAGAATGACTTGGGGGCCAAGCACCTTGCGCTTGTCGAATTTGATTTTGTCGTAATCGAGGCGACTCTCCCCTGGACCGTGATCAAAAGCGATATCCTGAAGCGGACACTCGCCACCCTGATCGCAGATAGGGCAATCGAGAGGGTGGTTTAAGAGCCAAAACTCAATGACACCCCGACGGGCTTTTTCCGCCTCGGGAACATAGAGCCCCACCTCCATGCCGTCTCGCACCTCGGTGGAACAGCTTGTGGTGAGCTTTGGCATGCCCTCGACTTGGCACAGGCAAACGCGACACACACCCACAATGCTGAGACCGGGGTGGTAGCACATCTGAGGAACTTCAAAGCCGAGCATTTCCGCGGCTTGGAGAACTGTTGTCCCCTGAGGAACCTCAATCTCGCGACCGTCAATCTTTACTTTCGGCATAACCCTAGGGGCCTCCTAAGAACACAGTTGGGATCGACCTAGCGGTCGCATTCTCCAAGAACAATATCCACCGAACCCAGTGCGGCAACCACATCGGAAAGCATGCGTCCCTCGACAATCGTGGGAAGGGCTCCGATGCTGATAAATGAAGGGGATCGGATATGAAGTCGATAGGCGTGGCTGGTGCCATCGCCGACGATATAAAAACCTAGTTCGCCTTTTGGGTTTTCGGCAGCAAAGTAAACCTCACCGGGAGGCGCGGCCACACCCTCGCAAACAATCTTAAAGTGATGGATGAGTTCTTCCATCGACCCGTAGGTATCTTCCTTTTTGGGCAAGGTGATCTTGGGGTCATCAATTTGGTAAGGGCCCTCGGGCATGCCGTCGAGCGCCTGACGAATGATGCGTAAACTCTGGCGCATCTCTTCGATGCGAACCGTGTAGCGATCGTAGATGTCGCCGGTTTCTCCCAAAGGAACGTCGAAGTCAAAATCTTCATAGGCCATGTAGGGCGTTTGAACACGCAGGTCCCAGTTCACCCCCGAGGCGCGAAGGTTGGGCCCGGTGAGAGACAAGGCGGTTGCCTGCTCGGCGCTGAAAATGCCGATCCCTTTGGTGCGCCCCAGCCAAATGCGATTGTGGGTCAGAAGATCTTCGTAGTCGTCGATCTTGTCGGGCATGTAGGCCAAGAAATTGCGAATCGCAGTTTCAATTTTGCTGTCGATGTCGGCCGCGACGCCACCTACACGAGCAAAAGACGTCATCATGCGAGCGCCGGTGAGCATTTCGAAGAGGTTGTAAATGACCTCACGCTCACGGAAAGTTAGGAAAAACACGGTCATGGCACCGACATCGAGGGCCCAAGTTCCCAAGCCCAACAAGTGGGAGGAAATTCGAGCCAGCTCGCAGCCTACGGTACGAATGTACTGGGCGCGTTTGGGGGCTTCGATCCCAATGAGCTTCTCGACCGTAAGCATGTAGGTGGTGTTGTTGTGAAAGGGCGATAGATAGTCGAGCCGGTCGGTGTAGGGCGTGAACTGGTGAAACGTTTTGTTCTCCGCCAGTTTCTCCATGGCTCGGTGCAGATATCCCATGTCGGGAATGCACTTGATGATCTCTTCCCCATCCAACTCCAGCAAGAGACGAAGCACGCCGTGCGTACTCGGGTGCTGCGGACCCATGTTTAAGGTGTACGTTTTTGTGCGAAGCCCCGGTTCTGATGGCACGGGCTCAAGCATGGTACGAACTTCAGTCACGATGGCCTCCGAAGATCTTTCGATCCCTTAACTCTGCTCGTCCCACTTGTGGGCGTAACGATTGGAGGCGAGATCGACCGATCCCCCTCGTACATGATTAACCGGAATGCCCATG
This sequence comes from Candidatus Eiseniibacteriota bacterium, assembly GCA_013003415.1. GTDB lineage: Bacteria > Eisenbacteria > RBG-16-71-46 > JABDJR01 > JABDJR01 > JABDJR01. The sequence goes on from JABDJR010000635.1 coordinate 3,729, forward strand.
GGGGTTGCCACAGGTTCGAGTTCTCCGTTTTCATTCAGGCGGCGCGGTACTTCAAGCACTCGCCCGGAACTCTTGACGACGCGTCCATTGCGCCCGGCGCGAACCTGCGCGAGCTTGTCGTAGAAAAGATCGCCGAGTCTCCACTGCTCGTCGTGTTCCATGCGTGACTTGTTGGGAGGCTCGTCGGAACCAATCAGACTTTGAATTTGCTGCAGGGCTCCGAGAACGTTTTCCGGGCGGGGTGGACAGCCTGGAATATAGACATCGACGGGAATGATCTCGTCTAGACCTTGAACCGTGCTGTAGGAATGAAACATGCCGCCGGTACAAAGACAGGTGCCCATTGCCACAACCCATTTG
>JABDJR010000637.1 GCA_013003415.1 Candidatus Eiseniibacteriota bacterium
GTGTAGGCCTGCTCCGAGTTGTAGCAACTGAAGAACACCCATCCGTGGCTAGGGCCCTTACCCGCGTCAGACTTGTCCCAGTCAAAGGGAGGCGTAAGAACCTCATAATCCAGAGACATCGTGCCTTCGTCATCAATCGCAACCGCAGCAATGACGCCATTGAACTTGTTTTTGTAATCGGAAATCGATTGGTACACGTTAGGAACCGGAGCCGAGAAGCGGCTGGCTGCAAACACGTACTCCGTATTCTCAGTCAGAAAGGTAGATGCGTGGTTGGCGGAAATGTTCGGAAGAGGGCCAATGATTTGTTTTGTCTTGAACACATCTAGGTCAATCCGAGCGATTCTGGCGTTGGCCATATCATTGATAAAGAGCCAGCGCCCATCGTAGTCGCCATCCGTTTCGGACAATCCCGGATGATGAGCATCGCCCCAGGTAAAGCCGCCAAGCATGGCCTTGGAGTCCTCGTCATACCCCCAACCGCTCGCGGATTCGGGCGTAAATACGGGAATTGTGGACATATGACGTCCGCTGGGCAATCCATACACGAAGACTTGCCCCGAATGCCCTCCGGACAAGAAGGCATAGTAATCGTCGTAGTCTCCCGGGGCGACATACACTCTTTCCGCGGCGCTAGATGAAAGCGACGTACCTGTCTGACTCCCCTGGCAGGCGATAAGGCCAACCATGAGAGTTAACGATAGGGCGCCCAATACGAGGGCGGTTTTGGATCCAAAGAACTGTTTCATTTCCTTTTCCTCCCCAAAGGGCAATCGGCTCACTCCAAGTTTTTCTTGGGTGCCGACCGGCGATTTGGTCTTTGCTATTTGCCCGAGCTCTCTTGTACGAAGTAGTGAATCAACGCTTTGACTTCTTGCTCAGGAACCTGTTGGTTCGACATCTGAAGGGCGTACTCCGCCATCAACTCCCGAGCAATGGGGTCGTTTTTGAGCATCCATTCTGGATCGGTGATTTGTTTGTGCAGCCACTTCTCTGTACGTCGGGAAGCAACTCCGGAAAGATCGGGGCCCTGTTTGCGTTGCCCAACTGCATGACAAGTACCGCAGGCGCGTTTCTTAAACACTTCCGCACCAAATTCGGCCAAACCGGGGTTCACCCTCACGGTTTCAATGGCCATTTTTCCGGTGTTCAATGCGCTGACTGGGCCGGAATTCGTCGCGGCAGCATTCCCACTGCTCGATTTATTGGCGGCCGGATCGCTGCAGGCCCACAAGGTGATGACCGCGAGAATTGCCATCACAATGAGAGCAGTTTTCCCTGCGCTTGCTTTCTGCCCAGCTAAAGATTCTCTTGTTTTTGCCATCTTGAACGACTCCCATGTAAGCCAATACGGGGCGGGCTCGGGATGAGCTACTCCCTAGGCTTGCGTACTTAATTAAATCGGTGCTAATATCGGATGTCAACATCTCTTTATCTAGATATCTTAATTCTAGGAGGTTCAAGCTTTGTTCTCACAGACATTTGAATATGCACTCAGAGCGGTCGTCTTCTTAGCCGAGCGCCCAAACTCTCGCTGGACCGCAAACCAAATCGCTGAAGCGGTCCAGGTCCCCGCCGGCTATCTAGCCAAAGTCATGCAAATCCTGGCCAAAAAGGAGATTGTGAAAAGTCAGCGCGGCCTCAATGGAGGGTTTTCTCTGGCCCGAAATCCCGACGAACTTACCGTTTATGAAGTGTTGACCATTGTGGATCCCCTGCCTCGCATTCGGCAGTGCCCACTCAACATTGAATCTCACAAAGTGAACCTGTGTGCTCTGCACCGAAAGCTCGACACGTCCATGGAAATGGTGGAGCAGAGCCTTCGCGACACAAAGATTTCTGAACTATTCGCAGGAGAACCTATTTTTCCTCAAGCTTAGTTTCTTTGAATTTCAATAGGAGTTTCAAGCAGAGTTGTTTCGACACTGTTCTTTTCAAACATTGAAACGAAGCAAACACGACAAGCCTTGTCACCTCTTTTTCTTCCCGTGCGCTTTCGCACAAACTTCGTTACACAAACAATCTGAAACACGACAAACCTTGTCACTTCTTTGTGGTCGCATTCCGCATACACAACAACTTCTTCGACTTTACAAAGATCTTAAAGACGACAATTTCTGTCGCTTTTTTTTCTATTTCCTAACATTCAGAAAATGTCAGAGCGCTCAAGTTAATCTTTGCTTTAAGATACCGAAGTCTTGTTTGAGAAGGTCCTGATACGGAAGAGGTTACTCATGGCTCACGCGGACGATGCGGATAAGACAGTTCCTGAACGTCGCACTTTCTTTTCGACTGCCTCCAACATCCTTATGGGAGGTGGCATTCTCGCAGCCTACGGAACACTTGCCGGTTTCATGGGCCGTTTTCTTTACCCCGCCCGATCTGCCCCGAAGGGATGGATGTATGTAACGGACCTCGCTTCTTTCGAACCGGAAACCGCTATCCATTTCAAAACGCCTTCCGGCGAACGTGTACTTGTTACCCGACGCACTCGAGGTCAAGAAGCCAGCGACTTCATTGCTCTTTCCGGAACTTGTCCGCACTTAGGTTGCCAAGTGTTTTGGGAACAGAAGAACGAACGATTCTTCTGTCCTTGTCACAACGGCGTGTTCAACCCGGAAGGAAAAGCCACAGAAGGTCCTCCGGCTAAAGAGAACCAAGAACTCTTGGCTTACCCACTCAAAGTTGAGGGCGGACTGCTTTACATTGAAGTCCCTTTAGAAACGCTCGCTCAAGGAGATGGTGAAACCTACGAACCTATCGCTCGTGGCGGCGGTCACGACCCCTGCTTGGACGCCGACTCACTGGATAGGGGCTGACCATGGGTTTTGGCAACTGGGTGCAAGAGCGACTCCCCATTTCGGGAGAAAGCATTCGTGAGCTGACCAACGAACCCGTTCCTAATCACCTCAAGCGATGGTGGTTTGTCCTTGGCGGAACACCGGCTTACCTTTTCATGGTCCAGATCGTGACCGGAATTCTCCTCGCGTTTTACTATCAACCTGCCCCGGACACAGCTTACGAGTCGATTCGCTACATCACCGAAGAAGCTTCTTACGGCTGGTATATCCGTAGCCTTCACAAGTGGGCGGCCACACTGATGGTGGCAACCGTCATCCTCCACCAAATGCGCGTCTACTTTACCGGCGCCTACAGAAAACCACGCGAGTTGAATTGGATGTTTGGCATGTTGCTGCTCATCTCAACTCTCACCTTAGGGTTTACGGGTTACAGCCTTGTTTACGAACAGCTGAGTTATTGGGGCGCTACGGTAGGAGCCAACATCGCCTCTTTGGTACCCGGCATTGGCGACTTCATGAAGACTGCGCTGTTGGGCGGAGAGGTCTACAACTCGCGTACCTTATCCCGTTTCTACATTCTCCACGCTGCGGTTCTTCCGGTGGTCATGATTCTGCTTATTGCCGGCCACATCGCCATGATTCGGATTCAGGGCGTCACCGAGTTCCAATTTGAAGACGAGCCCGAAGACAAGCCCAAGACCTTCAATTTCTGGCCTGACCATGTGATGACCGAGCTCATGCTTGGCCTGTTCCTCATGATCTTGCTAACCGTGCTTGCCACGATCGCCCCGGCCGACATGGGGCACAAAGCCAACCCGTTGGTTACTCCGGAAATTATCAAGCCCGAATGGTTTTTCTACCCCATGTTCCGATGGCTCAAGCTCATGTCGGGAACTGCGGCCATCATTAGTACGGGGTTCATCGTCTTTTTGATGTTCATTTGGCCTTTTGTTGACGCCTTAATTCGAAGCAAAACCAGGTTTAAGGAAGCAAGCGTTTACATCGGGATCTTCACGGTTCTGGTGATTGTCGCGCTGACGGTTTGGGAAGCAGTTGCTCCCCATTAAGAAGAAAGAAGTGAGGATTTCATGTCCCTGAACACCAAACGTTTTGTGATTGTTTTCTTGGCGGGACTGTTTTTAGTCTCTCTGATTTTTGTGCAATCTCTTGAGGTGTCGCGCCGCAAAGCAGAATTGGGACAGGGCGAAGCCCACATTGCGGTTCCAGCTGCTTCGAAAGCTTGCGTTGAATGTCATGAGCAAACGAATCCTGGGATCGTGGATCATTGGAAGGGAAGTACCCACGCCGCGAAAGGCGTGGCTTGCGTCGACTGCCATCAGGCGGAGAAAGAAGATGTCGATGCTTTCGAGCACTATGGACAAACCATGGCTACCATCGTCACGCCCATGGATTGCGCTCGCTGTCACGAACAAGTGGCCGAAGAGTTTGAAGGCAGTCACCATGCGGCGGCGGGGAACATTCTCGCCTCTCTCGACAACTTCTTGGCGGAAACGGTCGAAGGCCACCGTGAGCCCTTCAACCCCCACTCCCCTACGCCTGGTCGCAATTTCGACATGGTCAACGGTATGGCGAGTGCGTCCAGCGGCTGCAAACAATGCCACGGAAGTAAGGTCGCGCTTCAAGCGACGACGGGCGCTCCAATCACGGTCGATGATCTTCTACCGGACGAGCACGGTCAGCCGACGAATATGGAAGCGGTTGGACGTATCAAGAAGGACGAAAACGGCAAACCTCTGTTTGATACGGGAACGTGGCCGAACACGGGTATTGGAAGGCTAAACCTCGACGGATCCAACGGATCCTGTTCGGCTTGCCACAGTCGCCACGACTTCTCGCCCCGAAGAGCGCGACAGCCCGACAACTGCGGTAAATGTCACCTTGGCCCAGATCATCCGCAAAAGGAGATTTACGAAGAGTCAAAACACGGCATCGCGTTTAAAGATCTCAAAGATCACATGAATCTTGACGCCGAAGACTGGGTCCTGGGCGAGGACTACTCCGCAGCCCCGACTTGTGCCACCTGTCATATGTCAGGCAACCTGCGAAACGGTGGACGTATTACACA
>JABDJR010000640.1 GCA_013003415.1 Candidatus Eiseniibacteriota bacterium
ACCGTCGCCGGAAGTTCAGGAGCGAGATCACTTAGAGGTTTTGGCGTTTCCTCTAGGATGGCCATCATCACCATGACCGGGGTGCGCCCGCGGAAGGGAAGTTTGCCCGCAAAGATTTCGTAGGCCACCACGCCCAGAGAAAAGAGATCGCTTTGATTGGAGGCTTCGCCCCCGCGAAGAATCTCCGGAGCCAAGTAATCGATGGTGCCGACAAGGCTTCCGGATTGCGTCATCTGCGACGACTCTTGCGTGAACCCGGCGACCTTCGCCAAACCAAAGTCCAAGATTTTGATGGAACCGCGTTGGGTGACCATGAGGTTCTTGGTTTTGATGTCGCGGTGAATGACACCTTTGGCGTGGGCCTCGATCAGCGCGTCGGCGGACTCAATCAACCACTGCAGCCCGATTTCCCAGTCCACCGTTTCGGCGCGCACACGGTTGTAAAGGGTTTGACCCTCCACAAACTCCATGGCGATGAAAGCTTCGTCCTCTTCCTGGTCCACCTCGTAAATGACGGCAATGTTGGGGTGGTTCAAGGCGGCGGCGGCACGCGCTTCAAGCATGAGACGATCGGTGGCGTGAGGATCTTGAGTCTCGGGGGAAATGCGCTTTACCGCCACCAGCCGGTCGAGCCGGGTGTCATGGGCTTTGTAGACCGTACCCATACCTCCGGCTCCCAGGTGTTCCAGGAGTCTGAAGTGACTGATGGTTTTCGGCGTCGCGAGTTCGCCCATTCCGGATCTGCCTAACTCTCGTCTTGCCGCGGCTCCCAGGGATCCAGAGGTTTCTGGAATTCTGCAGAGGGTTGGAACATGGGATGTTGTTCGTCGCTCCAACGAACTTTCATACGACCGGAAAGCATATCGGTTCGATCATCGGGAGCGGCGAGAGCGGTAGCCGAGTAATAAAATCCGCCAAGCCCGATGGAATGAATCAGAACGTTGGCGGGAAAGTAAGTTTTCGCTTCAGTTAGCACATTCAAGGGGCCGCATTCCGGATCCGGCTCTTCGTAGTTGATGGTAGGCGGTGCGGTGCCTCGACGCAAGGTGAGAGCCGTGGCCACCGCCTGCAGTGCCGAAGCCCCGGCGCCGTGCTGTCCCAACATGGATTTGGTGGAGTGTATGGGGATCTCTTCGATCTGTTCGCCAAAAGCTTCTTGAAGCGCGCGCGCTTCCAGGCGATCGTAGATCACCGAGGAAGAGCCGTTTGCGTTGATAAGGTCCACCTCGTCGAGGCCCCAGCCCGCTTCGCTCATGGCTCCGCGCAAGGCTCGCACGCAAGGTCTAACATCGATGTCCGGGCTATCGTGACTATACTGACGGTTCTGACCCGCGGAGCAAACTTGGTATCCGGCAACCTTCGCGTAAATCCGCGCTCCGCGTTTGCGGGCGTATTCTTCCGATTCGAGCATGAGGCCGGCGGCGCCTTCACCGATCACGTTGCCATCGCGATTGAGTTCAAAGGGACGTGAAGCCCGGTGGGGCTCTTCGTTGTACTTCGTAGTTAAGGAGTTTGAGGCGTTCAACGCGGCCATAATCTCGGGAACAATTTCACAGTCGGTTCCTACAACCAGAATGGCGTCGGCGGTGCCGGATTGAATCATGCGCGTGGCTTGACCCAAAGCGTCCATGCCCGAATTGCATCCGGAGGTCACCGTGTGAATGGGGCCGCGCACATTAAAAAAAGAGGAGAGCACGCACGCCGCAGAATGGTTAAAGGCGTGGAAGGCGGCATGGGGAGGAAGCGTCCCCTTTTCCATGTACTTGCGGTTCAGTTCCAGAATGTCGCCAAAGTTGCCGAGGGATGTACCGACATAAACCCCAAGGCGATCGGCGTTGACTTGGTCCAGATCAAGTTCGGAATCGTGAAGAGCAAGCACGCCCGCAGCTAAAGCGAGTTGAACCGGTCGTGGGGTGTGGCGTGCCATGACGTGACCCTTAGCCACGTATTTGGAAAGCTGAAAGTCTTTGACCTCGGCCGCGATTTTAGAGGGCGAGTCGGAGGCGTCGCAGAGAGTGATGGGGCCGAAACCTGCGGTGCCCGCAGTGAGAGCGTCCCAGAACTCGTTCCTAGAGCAGCCGATGGCGCTGACGGGCCCGACTCCGGTGATCACGACTCCGTTATTGGGCATAGTAAGGCTCCTTGTGCTGGATATCCCGTGTATGGAGCTTATTTGATCAGGCTAGGAATCTCTCTCGAAAACTTAGAGAGAAGCCTGAACTTAGCCTAAGAAGCCCTTGCCCGCCTTCGAAAGAAGGGTAATCGGCGAATTTTTCGGAACAGGAATAGGCCCGTACCCACGATGAGGATGGCTCCTACCATGGGAAGCACAACCCCCAGCATGCTCGCACCCACGGCTCCTGTGACTTCACCGGTGGCCACCGCCGGGTTGGCGAGCCCTCCCGTGGTGGCGGTTGAGGTTCCGCGAAGAGCCAGGGTGCCGCTTTGAACCACTCCCGCGATGCCTCCACCCAAAACCAAGGCTAAGAGCCATTCGGCAAGCGGAGGAAGATCGGTGACGACGGCGGCCGTGGCCATAGCTCCCGCAATCACGGCCACCGGGGTGGCCAAGGTGTCTAGAATATTGTCGAGCCAGGGGATATAGAACGCCAAGATTTCGACGACGGTTGCGGTGCTCAAAACGATAAGAGCGGGGGTGGAAGCAAGCCAAGCAAATTCACCGGAAAGATCGAGCATGCCATTCCGTGCCGCAAGCGACATGATCAGAAACGGCAAAAAGATGCGGAAACCGCAGGCGGCGCTCAAGCAAATGCCGGCACAAATACTCATCAACAAAGACATCTAGAAACTCACAATCTGTTAGCTGGCGCTCTCCCAAAATTCCCCTTGGAGCTTAGCGATGGCTTTCCAATCATACCGCGATTCCACCAACTCTCGTCCTGCTTTCCCCAGGCGAGCTCGCCGTTCGGGATCGGCCATGAGGCTCAGAATAGCCTGGGCAAAGTTGTCGGCACCGTCGGCTAAAACGAGATGCTTGTCGTGAACCACGTCTAAACCCTCGGCTCCCACCGATGTAGAGACCACGGCCTTCTGCATGGCTAAAGCCTCCAGAATCTTGAGGCGACTCCCGCCTCCGGCGCGAAGGGGGCATATATAGACCTGGCCTTCGGCGATATAGGGGCGGACGTCGGGGACGGTACCGGTGACATGGATTTCGGGTGGTGTGGACGACATCCATGGCGGGGGGTTTCTACCTACTACGAAAAACTCGAAATTTCGTTGCGCTTTGAGCTTGGAATAGATGTCGTCGATGAAGAATCGGATGGCATCTTGGTTGGGATGCCAATCCATGGAACCGGTAAAAACAAGGTTTCCATCTTTTTCCGCCGAGTCGCTTGGGGCAAAAAACACAGTGTCCACACCGTTGGGAACCACGCGCACGTTTTGCGCTCCAGCTTTCCGAATGGTGTCGCCGTCGAGTTCGCTGACGGCAGTGACATAGCTCGCAGCCTTAAAGATGTCGGACTCAAAGGTGGCCATGCGTTCCGCTTGGGTATGAAAAACTTTGCCCTTCAGGGCCCCATGAGGCTGCTTCGCTAATCGCTCCCAAATCTGTGCCTCTACGTTGTGGGCGGAAATAACCACGGGGACGGAAAACTTTTTGGTGTAGGCGGCGTAAGGAGTCCATTCTACGTGAATCAGAGCAAACTTGTGTTCGGAGACCAACTGCTCGGCTCGCTTTTGATAAGCAGGGTGAATGTGGCTCTCGACCGAAAACGGAAGATCCGAAAAGTACAAATTCTTTAAGATGCGGAGGGGGAATTTCCATCCGGATTTGTCCCCAACCACACTGTCGGAAACATGAACCGTAATTCCCAAGTCTTCCAGTCGCTGACGCGCTTCCGCCGTGGCTCCTTGCCCATGCACCAACAGGTGAATTTCGAACTTTTGGGCGAGGTTCTTAAGAAGGTTTAAGGTGCGCAGGCGCTTTCCCGTATTAAGCGGGATGGGCAGCTCTTCGTCGAGAACGAGGACCTTACTTCGCAACTAAGACCCGCCCGAAAATAGGAGACTTAAGCCCAGGCCAAGCAGGGTAGCCACAATCACAAAAGCACCCAACACCATCCACCCCGCGAAAACCGTGATCACGGCTCGGCTAAAGCTGAAGTCGAGGGCGGTATGAATGGCGACCACGCCCGCGATCAGCACCCAAAAAGAAGAGATAAGGAAGATGATGGGCCCGATGGTGGGAATGAACACGAGAACGCTTAGGGCCCATGGGGAAAACGCGTAGGCGAGAACGCGGCGCACCTCTTTGGCATCGGCGTGCGTTTCGGAGCTTGCGGTGAGGGTGGTTCCGATCCACAAGGTGACCGCAGACCAAAGGATCCAGCCCACCGTAACCGCTACGGATCTAAACAAGAAACTGGTGATGGCCGCGGGCACCCCACGATCAAGGTTCAAAAGGGCCGCCCCAAGACCACTTAGGGCGGCGACCAGAAGAACAAGGTTGCGTGCCTGATTCCCCAGAGCTGGGTTGGCCTCGGCTTCTTCAAATAGGGCGGCATCGAAACGCGATGCTCGAATCATTTCTGGGATCATAGGGCCCTTAGGGCGTTGACTCCTTAGGCATCAGCGTGATGACCGTGTAGTTATCTTCCGGGAAGTAGAGTTTGAAATTCTTGTGCATACTCTCGGCACTCACTTCATCGATGCGATCCAGGCGGGCCAAAACGCGATTGGCATCCCACCCCAGCAGACCCAGTGTTTGCAAGCTGGCCAACCAATATCCGTTTTCTTCGAGCCCTTTTTCAACCGCTCGTTGCTCAAGTTCTTTGGCCTTGGCAACTTCTTCTTCGGTGGGTCCCTCAGCCTTAAACTTCTTGATCTCTTCTAGAATTCGCTTCGCCATGTCGCTCGCGTTTTCCGGAGCGCTTCCATAGCGAACCACCGTGGTCGCGTACCCATCATAAGGTGGCATGTAGGAATAGCCAACTCCCACCCCGTAGGTATTTCCCAAAGCCTCGCGAAGCACCTCACGCAACCGGATTTCAAGAATATCCGTGGCCAGACGCATGTTGAACATTTCCATTTCGTCGTAGCTTGCGCGGGCGGGCCAGGTGATGGTGGTGGTGGATTTGGGTTCCTGCCCAGCCTGAACCACGTTTTTGGTGATCCCGCCGGGGAACTCCATACGGACTTTCCCAACTTTTGGCGGACCATTGTCTGTGGTGGGGAGGGACCCGACATAGGTTTCCAATAGAGGGATCATGGTCTCAACATCAAGTGCGCCGACAAAGTAGAACCGCAAGTCTCCGGCATCTCTCATGATCTTGTTGTAGAAGGCTAGAGCCTTGTCGGGATCGACCTCTTTCAAGCTTTCGGTGGTCCAGGGCCGGAAGAGGGGATGATTCTTGGTGTTGATTTCGGTAAGGCGATCGGAATAGATGGCGTTGGGATCGAGGCTTCGGTTTTTCACAAAGGCTTCAATCCGCTCCATGAGCACTTCAAAACTTTCGGGACGCTTATTGGGTTGCGTCATGGTGAGGTACATGGCCTGAAGCGCAGACTCAATATCTTTAGGCGTCGAGCTTCCGCGAATCCCATGAGAGAACAGTCCCATGCTTGGCGATACGCCAATCAGTTTCCCGGCCAAGAGTTTGTCCAGTTCGACTGGGGTGAGGCCGCCAACTCCGGCTTCCGAAACAATCTGATTAGCCAGGCTCGCCGAGCGGAAGTCATCCTCTGGAACGGTGGAGAAGCCACCCGGTACAGAAGCCGCGAAGATGATCTGATCGTTTTTGAAGTTGGTCGGTTTCATCCAAACTTCGACCCCGTTAGAAAGCTCCACTGTGGTAATGCCGAGGTCGGGGAG
>JABDJR010000677.1 GCA_013003415.1 Candidatus Eiseniibacteriota bacterium
AAATTGGACAGATCAGGGCTACGACCAGAGCGAAGAGGTTGGAAGTCCCGGCACCGCCTTCCGAGCCATTACCGTAGGCTCCTTCAATACGAAACGTTGCTGGGACAATGGTAACCCCACCCAACAATGCACCTCTATTTCTGAATCTTTGAGCGGCGAAGGTCTCATCACCTGGTTTTCAAGCCACGGACCTACCCGAGACGGTCGCCAGAAGCCCGACCTGGTGGCTCCAGGTTTTGTGATTGCCGCCGCCAAAAGTTCGGGAATTGCGCCCGAGCTCGAAAGTCTCTATGGCTTCCCGGGTACGATCGATGCAGACGGTGTTCACTTCTACCAGGCCGGGACCAGCATGTCTGCACCCCACGTAACCGGAGCGGTCGCCCTTCTTCTGGCAGTGGAACCCAAATTAACTCCTGAAGACGTGCGCACCCGATTAATCGACTCAAGCACCCAAGACGAGTTCACTGGGGAAGGCTGGAGCCCCGATGGCGGGCACGGCAAACTGAATGTGGCCGCGTTGCTCAATGTCACCCCACTGGCCCCTTCAGGACTGCGCTTATCCGCTGAGAGTGGAGTACTGGAGGTTGCTTGGGAGCAAACTGCGCCCTACCAAGCTTTGGCCTTTCGACTGGAACGCCGGGCCGCCGGAGCAAACCTTTGGGAACGCGTCGGAATCTTTCCTGGGCCTGGTCCTCATCGCCACCACCAGAATGACATGAGCCCAGCTTCCTATCGCCTCTACGCCTCCATGCGGACTGGAGATTGGGAGTTGTGGGGGGAGGCTAGCTGGTCCGGGGTTCTGGAACCCGTTTTGGCGGTAGGTCCAAATCCCTTTTCGGATGGACTTGAGTTCTCTCACCCGCTTGCCCAGGCCGAAGTGCTCATTTTTGATCTTCAAGGCCGGGTGGTTCGTCGATTTGAAGGGCATCCGTCCGTGCCACAGTCCTGGGATGGGCGAGACGAATTGGGTCAGCCAGTTCCGGCAGGGGTTTACTGGATTCGAGTTCAAAGCGAAGACCAGCAACTTACCAAGCGTATTCTACGACTCCCTTGACAGTCGGTCTCCGAAGCCAGACTCTTAACCCTCGCTTATTCACTGGGAGGAACATGCGTCGGTCTTCACTTATCCTATCTGCCTTTGTCCTGCTTTTTGGAGTTGGCTTCTTTGCTGGGACAACCCCGGCCAAGGCTGATTCGGTCGATATCGAATCACCCCATCTTTTTATTGCCCCCACGGTAGGGGTGTGGCGCTGGGACAACGAATCGGTCTTTCGATTAGACATGAAAGACAAAGCAGCTCCTGTTTATGGTCTCCGCGTCGGTTATAGCCCGATTACCGCCTTACAGGGAGAACTTGTTTATCTCACCGGAACCAACGAAGTGGAAGGTCTGGATTCGGGAGACCCCGAGGTCACGCTCCACCAGGTTGAGCTTTCTTTTGTCGTGAACTTTCGAAACCTCTTCGATGCTCGGCTGTACCCGTTTGTGAATCTTGGGGGAGGCCTTTCACTACGATCCAGCGATGCCACCCTAAACGATGAGCTCATCTTCGATGGGACCAAAGTGTCCTTTCACCTTGGTGCGGGTTTGAAGGTAGATTTGAGCCCAAAGATCTCGGCCCGATTCAACTTCCGAGACACGTTCTACTCGGAAACAAGGTCCCTCGGGAGCCAAGAGAATCAGGTCGTCATCGATGCCGTCGAGTTCACTGCGATCCTGGAATACAGAATTCCTTTGGGTCCCGGCGGCAAACCCGAGCGACTTCGCTAGCAGCTATTGACACTTAGCAACTTACTCCATACCCTAGTGGAAGAAGTATGCAACCGTCCTCCCGCCGTTTGGGGGAGTCGGGGTGGCATCTTAGTTTCGGCAGCAGCGACCTAACTCTGGGATTGACCTCCTTAGCGACAGAGCCAGGGTCGTTACAGAGCCGCCTCGGCCCCCTCCTTTTTCTGAGGCTCGCGCTCTCCTCGGATTATTCTTGCCGTTTTGGGGTATTTCCCATGTAGCCCCGGTCGCGATCACGCGTCAAGTTTTCCCCCTGTCCATCAAAATCAAGGCGCTTGGACCGTCCATTTGTTAAGCTATTATTCATGATTTTGGGCTGGTTTAGACCATGAGACACCTTTACTTGCGTAGGCAACTTTGGGTGGGAATCCTTAGCTGCTTTTTTATACCCTTTCTTTTGGGGTGCTCAGGAACGCGGCGTCTGGATCGAAGCGATCTGGTGCACCCGGAACCTGCCGATACATATCTTGTAACCACACAAGACGGACAAACCTTCACGTTTATCGCTCTTCATTTGGAAGGGGACGAACTCATTGGTACGGTCCGAGAAACGGTTACCAATACGGTAGGAGAGGGCGAGACAGCCCGAACCGAGATTTCGAACCGATATGATGAGAAGCGAGTTCCCTGGCCTGAGGTTGCTCTGGTTGAGGCCGAAGGCGGTCCTAAGAGTTCAAGCGGCGGCGTTTGGCTCATTGCGGCTTCTGTGGCCGCGGGTATCGGAGCCTTCTTAATTCTAGGATCAACCGGAGATGACAACTCCGGAGGGTCTGGTGGAAAAGATTTTTAGTCGTTATTCAGTGTTAATTTAGAAATTCAGTGTCAATTTAGGTCAACGAAATTCAGTGTCATTTAGAAATTCAGTGTTCATTTAGAATGCTTGAAATTTATTTAGAGGGCTCGAAGACATTTTAGGTTGTTTTCGAATACTCACCAATTTGAAAACTCAAAAAGGAGCGCACACACATGTCAAACCACACTTTGGAGTTAACCGACTCCAATTTCACGGAAACCATTAATAACTCAGAAGTCCCGGTGATGGTCGACTTTTGGGCACCGTGGTGCGGGCCTTGCCGGAGCCTGGCACCCATTGTTGAAGAGCTTGCCTCGGACTACACGGGCAAGATCGCGGTTGCAAAAGTGAACACGGACGATAGTCCCAACATTGCTTCCCAATTCAACATTAGTAGCATTCCAACCCTGTTGTTCTTTAAGAACGGCCAGGTTGTAAAGCAGGTCATTGGGGCCCACCCCAAGGCCAAGCTCGAACAGCAAGTTCAGGAAGTTCTCGCCAACTAGGCGAAACGAATTCCAAGCCCCGGTTCCCTTGGGACCGGGGTTTTTATTTGCATGCCACTCTGGTTCGACGACGCCTTCGGGGCGTGGTATCTCAAGGTTTACCCTCATCGGGACAAGGTCGAAGCGCAACAGGCCTTAGAGTTTGTGCTGCCTCGGCTCAATGACCCCATCTTAGATATTGGGTGTGGAACGGGAAGACATCTTCGCACCCTCGCCGAATTGAATCGGCACGCCTTCGGTGTGGATCGGTCGGAAGACCTGCTGCGCGAAGGCGCCCGAGAAAAACCGTCTATTCTCACGGCGCGGAGCGACATGCGACAGCTGCCCTTCGCGTCGGCGAGTTTTGGTAGTGTCTTGAGTATGTTTACCAGCTTCGGCTATTTCGACTCTCATCAAGAACACGTCAATTTACTCAAGGAGTGGCGAAGGGTCACCCTGCCCGGCGGACGACTCATTCTTGACTACCTGAACCCTCCGTTCGTGACAGCCGGGCTCAAAAAAACGAGCGAACGTGAACTCGAAGACGGGGCACGAGTCTTGGAACACCGCCGAATACGTAAGGATCTTGACCCCTCTCGGGTCGAAAAGAAGGTAACGCTCCAGCAGCCAAACGGCGAAGAGCTTACGTCCTACAC
>JABDJR010000697.1 GCA_013003415.1 Candidatus Eiseniibacteriota bacterium
CACCATGCCCATGAAGGGAAGGGCGGCCGGCGTGAAACAGATGGCATTCAGTATTGGGGCTCCCAGTCAGGTGGTTGAACTGGGTGGCATTGCGGTCAACGAGATTGATAAGAACGGTTTGGAAACCAAAGAGAAGTACGAGCCGGAGATGATTCAGAAGCTCGGGTTCAGACACTTGAGCAAGAACCTGTATCTGGCCGAAGAAGACCCTGCGCTCTTTGTGTTACCGCTTGAGAACGAAGTAGAAAACAAAGACCGACTGGAGATCGATTTGTTCTTCGGTCTTGTAGGAGTATAGATGCCGAACTTGTTATTGCATTCAATGGCGGAGTTTGCCGAGATTCTCCTCACCTCTCTGGAGATCGCGGGCGCGAAAGACGTGGTTGAAATTGGGGCCGAGTATGGAACCATGACGCGTGAGTTGATGGACTACACGGAAGGTAAGTCGGGGAGTCTGGTAGCGATCGATCCAAGCCCGTCGCCGGAGCTGAAAGCCATGTTTGGTGAGAGCTCCAGCGCGTCGCTCGTAGAAGATTTGAGTCTAAATGCTATTCCAGAGCTTACGGCCGACGCTTGGATTGTTGATGGAGATCACAACTACTACACCGTCCTTAACGAGTCGAAGTTGATCTGGGAGCGGTGTCAGGCGGACAAACGTCCGTTTCTGGTCTTTTATCACGACGTGGGCTGGCCTTGTGCTCGAAGAGATCAGTACTGTGCGCCCCATCAAATCCCCAAGGATTTTCGTCAACCCTTTTCATGGGACCATGGGATCGCCCTTGATAACGATGGAGTTGTGGAGGGCGGATTTCGAGGCAATGGTAACTGGGCACCGGCTCTAAAAGAGGGCGGAGAGAAGAACGGGGTCCTAACCGCAATCGATGACTTTGTTACGGGAAAGGAAGAGCATCTGTTGTGGGCTCGCATTCCGGCGGTGTTTGGGCTGGGAGTGTTGTTCTCAAATCAGGCCCCCTGGACCGAAACCCTTTCGGCTCTTTTGATGCCCTACCATGAGAATCCCCTTTTGGAGCGGCTGGAAAGAAATCGGCTGGAATGTTACCTGAGAGTCTTGGAGTGGCAAGATGGCATCCAAAAACGATCCGCTTAGACAGGCGATTGCCTACCATAGGGCTGGGAAAACTAAGCAGGCCGAGTCGATCTATCGAAAGCTGGTGCGGCGTCAGCCGGAAGCGCCCGATCCGTATCACTTACTTGGCTGTATTGAGCTTGGCCGAAAGCATTACGTTTCGGCAGTAGATTCGATCAAGAGGGCGATTGCGCTCGCTCCTACCATTTCCATTTATCACGAGAATCTTGCTGAGGCTTATCGGCGCTCGGGAGACTTGCCGAGTGCGAAAATGGAGTGCAACCTCGCTCTTCGATTCGACCCCAAAAGCCATGCCGCAACCAACCGACTAGGGATCATCGCTCTCAAAGAAGGCGAGCTGGAGACAGCCCTAGACTACTTTCAAAAGGCGCTTGAGCTGAAACCAGGTTACGGGGAGGCCCTTGTAAACCTTGGTTCCGCCTTATGTCGCCTTGGTAACTTCAAACTTGCAAAAGATGTCTGCGATCTTGCCACTGAGCTCGACCCAAACAATCTCCTGGCTTGGAATAACCTCGGACTTGCCTACAAAGGAATGGGCCGACTAGGGGAGGCGAGTCAGGCGTTCTCGAAAGCTCAAAAACTCCCCATGGCGCGGTACAACCAAGGTTACATAGCGATGCTTCGACAGGAAGTGTCGGTGGGCCTTCCTCTGTTGGAAGAGAGAAAGCAGCTGCTTGATCTTCAAACCCCGCGGCGGGGGCGAGAGTGGAATGGTCACCCTAAACCTAAAAAGCAATTGCTTGTGATCCACGAACAGGGGATGGGGGACAGTCTCCTCATGTCTCAGTTTCTCCCTCAGCTTCAGGCTCAGTTTTCTAAGATTATTTATGCGGTGCAGGCACCGCTTCAAAGAGTCATTCAGAGTTCGTTTCCCGACGTTGAGGTGGTCACCGACTGGACCGACGTGAAATGTGACTTTTGGTGTTCCGCCATGAGTCTTCCGTATCGGTTAGGGCTTGATTTGCCTCCAGCTCCAAGCAAAGCTTGGATCAAAAACGGGCCAGGGCGGAGAGCTGGCCCCCGGCTTCAGGCAGGAATCAACTGGGCAGGAAACCCAAAGTATTTGACCGATCGTTCTCGCTCTACAAGCCTGGATACGTTTCGAGCGTTATTGGAAATTGAGGGTGTCGACTGGGTCTCTCTAAACAAGGGGCCCCGAGAAGACGAAGCTCAAGATTTCAATTTGCCGGAACCGCTCCGAGAAGCGAAAGATTTTTCCGATACGGCAGCCGTTGTATCGCAGTTGGACCTTGTGGTGTCGACCGAAACATCGGTCCCCAACTTATCCGGTGCCATGGGAGTTCCAACTCTGGTGCTGGGTGCGGTTGATCACGACTGGCGCTGGTATGGTTGGTTTCCCAACGTTCAGGTGTGTGCCCAAGACACTCCGGGAGACTGGGAAGGCGTGGTCAAAAAGGCTGCAAAAGAGATTGCTGCGCATCGAGACCGAGCTTCATCTGGAGAGTTAAAGGCCGCCTAGGCAGCTTCTTTGACTTCTGCCTCGGATTCGCCGTCGGTGGTTTTAGGGGTTTCCGATCCATCTCCCGGATCGGAGGTTTCATCACCGGGCTCAGAATCATCGCTGCCGGAGGACTCGGCGTTCGTACTCGCGGTGGAAGCTTCTTCGGGTTTTTCTTCGGCCGGTTCGGGGAGTGCGGAAAGGATCTCTCCCAATCTCTCTTGGAGGACCTCTCCGTTGATCGGCTTCAAGAGATACCCCTGAATGCCGGCCTCAAGGGCCTTCTGAACATC
>JABDJR010000715.1 GCA_013003415.1 Candidatus Eiseniibacteriota bacterium
CGGGTAAATCGCTTGCCGTGACACACGTCGCACTTGACGTAGAGGTCCGGGAGGAAATGCATTTCGATCTTAACAACGCCATCGCCCGTACAGGATTCGCAACGCCCGCCCTTGACGTTGAAGGAGAAGCGCCCTGGCTTATACCCACGAACCTTTGATTCGGGGAGCTCAGAGAACAAGGCCCTGACCTCGGTGAAGATACCCGTATAGGTGGCAGGATTGGAGCGAGGGGTGCGACCAATCGGGGACTGGTCAATATTCACCACCTTGTCGAGCTGCTGGAGCCCCTCAATCTTGAGGTGTTTCCCGGCCGGATCCTTCGAACCAAAGAAGTGACGGGCCAGGGCTCGGTTCAGAATGTCGTTCACGAGGGTGCTCTTTCCCGAACCGCTGACGCCGGTTACGGCAATGAAACAGCCCAGAGGGAAAGCGACATCAATACCTTTTAGGTTATTCGCTGCGGCGCCGCGCACCGTGACCGACTTGCCGTTGCCTTCACGTCTAATCTCGGGAACCGGAATGCTGTCTTTTCCCGCCAGGTAACGCCCGGTAAGAGACTCGCGATTGCTGGTCAATTTCCGGGGAGTGGCTGCCCCCACCACCTGGCCCCCTTGTTTTCCGGCGCCGGGACCAAGATCAATGATGTAGTCCGCCTCGCGCATGGTGTCGAGGTCATGCTCGACCACCAACACGGTGTTCCCTAAATCACGGAGAGATTGAAGCGTGTGTAAGAGACGCAGATTATCTCGATGGTGAAGACCGATCGAGGGCTCGTCGAGCACGTACAGCACTCCCATCAATCGAGACCCGATTTGAGTGGCGAGACGAATGCGTTGCGCCTCCCCTCCCGACAGGGTGCCGGCGGACCGATCGAGGGTTAGATAGTCGAGCCCCACATCTTTCATAAACTCAAGTCGCTGGCGAATCTCGCTAAACACCGCCTCACCAATCAGGCGCTCTCGCTTGTTGAGCTTCAACGTGTTGAGCCATTTCAAGCAACCACCCACCGACATTTCTACCACGGTGCGGATGTTGTGATCTTTGACACGCACGGACAGCGACTCGGGTCGTAGACGAGAGCCGTTGCAAGACTCGCAGTCGGTGATACCCATGTACTGTTGCAGTTGTTCTCTGACTTTGTCACTCGTGCTTCCGCGGTAACGTCGGAGCAGACCGGGTAGAACTCCCCGCCATCGTTTTTTAAACTTCATGGAGAATCGGGAGTCCTGATAATCCACATCGAGTTCCTTACCTTTGGAACCGTGCAGAACCACTTCCTTGGCCCGCGCCGACAACTTTTTCCATGGCGTATCTAAGTTGATCTTGTACTGACGGGCCAGGGCTTTGAATTGCGATCCTAACCACGCCGAGTCGATGCGGGTTCCGTAGGGGGCAATGGCTCCCTCTTTGATGGAAAGTGAGGTATCCGGAATAACACGATCGGCCTCAAACGCAACTTGAGTACCGAGACCATCGCAGGTTGGACAAGCTCCGTAGGGAGAGTTGAAACTGAACATGCGAGGCTCAAGATCGCTGTAGGAAATGCCGCATTCCACACAGGAGGCGTGCTCGTTCAGCGTCTCTTCATGTTTGTCATCGACAACCACGGTGACCAGTCCCTGACTGCGGCGCAGAGCCGTCTCGACAGAGTCGGTCAAACGTCGCCGACTGCTGGGCCCGGGCTTGATGCGATCGACGACCACGTCGATGGAGTGTTTTTTCTTTTTGTCGAGCTGGGGTGCGTCTTCGATGGCCATGACTTCCCCATCAATCCGCACTCTCAAGAATCCTTCAGACCGGAGCTCTTCGAGTTCGGCTCGATACTCCCCCTTACGACCGCGAACAATCGGCGCCAACACCTGGGTGCGCTTACCGGTTGCGATCTGCAAGATGTGGTCAACCATTTCCGTGACACTTTGACGACTGATGGGCTTGTCACATTTCACGCAATACTGAATACCAACACGCGCAAACAACAACCGAAGATAGTCATAGATCTCGGTAGCGGTGGCCACCGTGCTTCGAGGGTTTCGCCCTGCGGTTCTTTGCTCAATAGAAATGGCGGGAGAGAGACCATCGATGTGGTCGACATCGGGCTTCTCCATTTGGCCGAGGAATTGGCGGGCGTAGGCAGAGAGACTCTCGACATAGCGCCGTTGGCCCTCGGCGTAGATGGTGTCGAAGGCAAGACTGGACTTGCCGGACCCACTTACCCCAGTAACCACGACCAGTTTGTCGCGGGGAATATCGACATCGATGCTTTTCAGGTTGTGCTCACGAGCACCACGAACGGAGATGTTTTTCATGGGACGGATTTTCCGAGGGGGGAAGGGGCAACCATTCCAATAATGGGCCCAAGTAGGGTAGGAACCGGCAGTGTTTGTGTCAACCCTACTCGTAGCGAAGGGCGTCCACCGGATGAAGTTTAGCCGCTCGAACTGCGGGCCAAATACCAAAGAAGAGCCCCACTCCGGCGGAGACGCTTACCGCAGCCACATAGGCCCAAAGGGGTACATAGGCAGGCAATGGCGTAAGTCGATCAATAAGAATTCCGATGAGAACCCCAAAAAGGATTCCGATGATGCCTCCCGCCGCCGTGAGGACCGTGGCTTCCACCAAGAACTGACTCAGAATCTGTCGCTTTTGAGCTCCAAGCGCTTTACGAATCCCAATCTCTCGCGTTCGCTCGGTGACTGAGACAAGCATGATGTTCATCACCCCTATGCCTCCAACGAGAAGCGCCACCGAAGCGATCGCCACCACCACCATAAAGAACGCCCCCGTAATCTGACGGTACAGGTTCAGGAGATTCTCTTGGGTGTTCAGTGCGAAATTGTTGGGGTCTTGCGGGCGCAGCTCTCGTGTTCTCCTGAGCGATTCCGTAATCTGCTCTCGGGCCGCCGGCACAAGATCGGGACTCATGGGCTTGATGTCAATTTGAATGGGTGCCCTCGGCCCTACGAAATAGCGCTCAAGGGTGGCTAAGGGAATCAGAACTTGGTTGTCTAGACTTTGCCCCAGAAAATTCCCACGCTCTTCGAGAATCCCAATGACCTCGAAGCGCTGGTTCCTAATGGTAAGCACCTCACCGATGGGGTCAAAACCGGCAAACAGCTCCTCTGCAATTTCGGAACCAATGATGGCTCCCCTCGCTCCGGAACGGTATTCCAGTTCGGTGAAGTCTCTCCCCTCACTAATGGCAAAACCGCGAACAAAAAGATGGTAGGCATCGATGCCGCGAATGGAGGTGCGACGACTTTCTTCCCCCCGATAGCGAAGACGTTCCCGTGAGTCTTTTCGAATGGTGACCGCGGCCACGGCGGGCGCACTCTGGCGAATACCGATCGCGTCTTCTTCATCGAAATGAGGTCGGTTGCGAAGCGAGTCGGGCAGGTTCCCCATTTGCACCAAGGTGTCAAAGCGATCTACGGAAATGGTGTCGCTACCCAAGGAGGCCAGCTGATTCACCAAGGACCGGTTGAGCCCCCCCACAAGACTGACCATGGCCACCACGGAGGTGATACCGATAACAATGCCCAGC
>JABDJR010000013.1 GCA_013003415.1 Candidatus Eiseniibacteriota bacterium
GCCCAACAGGCGTTTGCTCTGGAGCTACAGCAACCCTTTTGGGAGTCCGGAGATTTCGATGCCAGGGTGGCGTTGTTTCCATCCGAGCCCAAGCTTGCGCCCAAGGCCTCTTTTGGAGTCACGTTTCGTGAGGGCCGCTTTGCCTCACGCTTGGCGGTGCCCAACAACGCCTTAAGCGTTGTTCTGAGTTTGGGTCTAGTCATCGGACGTCAATCGGAGTTGGCCCTGATGCAGGAGGGACAGCAGTCCGGCATTGTGCTCAAAGTGAAACCGAGCACACTTGGCTTCCGAGTTTCTTACCGCAACCACACTGTTCTGGGAGGCGCGGTTGAGACGCGTCTGGTTTGGGGGGAGTCATGAGAGGGTTCATGATGCGGTGTGTTCGTCGCGTGGTCGTTCTCACCGGAACCGCTCTTCTTCTGGGTGCTCCCTCCAGTGCGACCCAGGAGATTGACTCCTGTTATCCCCTCAGAGTCCAGAGCGCCTCCACCCTCGCCGGACTGCTGGGGCTCAGTGAAACGGCTCAAAGTGCTCTCGAGAAAGCTCTGCGAAATAGAGAGTTACGAGATCCATCCGACCTCTATCGCCTGGCTGGTTTTGATGCTTCCCAGAGGGACGGTCTGGAGTCGCTCTTCTGCTGGGGTGAATCCTCCACTCGGTTTGCTCGGCTAACGCTTCGCCAACGAGCCCACCAGAAACAGGTCGACACGAAAGTGTCGACGGTTCAAAAGAGAGTAGGGTGGGTGCTAAGAAGGCGAGG
This sequence comes from Candidatus Eiseniibacteriota bacterium, assembly GCA_013003415.1. GTDB lineage: Bacteria > Eisenbacteria > RBG-16-71-46 > JABDJR01 > JABDJR01 > JABDJR01. The sequence continues at coordinate 761 of JABDJR010000013.1, forward strand.
TGAAGACTATCGCGGTGGCCTATGGCTCGGCACAGGCACCTTCGATTTGGCTCTGGGAACCCTTCGCCAACAGCGTGGGTTGGGTTTAGCCGTCGGTCGTGAGCAGGTATCCCGAAATCCGTTCCCTCGAGTTCGCACAAAAGCCGACCGACCCGCCACCGGGATGCATCTCCCCGGTGAGCTGGCCGGGAGCCTCCGTTGGAATCATCGCGCGTGGCAGCTCCATCTCGGGCAGCGAACTCAAGAAGACGCCGACTCAAGAACCTTCCTGGCTCTGGAGCAAAAACGTATCGGAGGTACTCTGGGGGCACTCGTTCTCCAAAGCAGGCAAACGCGTGGAGCATCCTTTTACGGAACCCATCGCTTCGGACCCACCCGGGTCGATGGCGAGCTGGCTCGCCTTGGCCATGGCCAAGCTTGGCGTGGCCAGATTCAGCATCAGGGCACCCTTTGGAATCTGCTCGTGAGTTTAGGGTGGGAGAGTTCACAGTTTGGCTGGGTCGAATCTGGGTTAAACGGAACGTCGGAATGGTTGTCACAATGGGAGTTACGGTCGAGGGGTTCCAGTTCGTGGAGAGTGAGTTACCGCCTGAACCAAGATGTTGAAGAAACAAGCACGCGGGTCGAAGGAGAGCTGTCCGAAGTGTTTGGGCCCTGGCGAGGGTCGTTACTCTTGCGTCGCGATCGCGCTTTCGATTCTGATGTACTCCTCAGGTCCGATCTGCGTTGGTTAAGTCCGCGATGGGAGTGGCGCTTTCGCTATGAAGAGCATCTGGAAAGCTCCGATGCGCAGCTCCTCACCGTGGATCTCCGTCATCGACAGGCGCCGCGCTTTCGAATCCGCCTCGCTAACGCGAATCGGGAAGAGCGGGGGCCTACACTCTGGTGGTACCGAAGACGCGCGGGGGCAGTCTATGGATGGGACTCTCTCCACCGAGGAGTTTGGGCCGGTCTTTGGGGAGAGGTGAATCTTGGGCCGGCCACCATCGAGGTTTCAATGGATAGTTATCCTGGGGGAACAGACGCGGTGCTGGCCCTGAAACTGGAGTGAAGCCGCTTGACCGAAGTCAAAACCAGGCCTAGTCTTAGAGCCTTCTTTTCTCACAAGTTGCTAGAGGAGACCACATGCCCGCATACGCGAAAGCCATGGCCCGTCTGGGAACCGAAACAGCCTTCGAAGTCTTAGCCCGAGCGCGTGCCCTTGAGGCCCAGGGTCGAGACATTGTGCATCTTGAGATCGGTGAGCCCGACTTTGACACCCCCAAGAACATTGTTGAGGCCGGCAAGAAAGCCCTCGACGATGGTTTCACACACTACGGTCCTTCGGCGGGGATGCCGGAATTCCGTTCTATCATCGCCAACTACATTGCGGAAGACCGGGGCATCTCGGTTGAGCCCGAGAACGTGGTGGTAACTCCGGGCGGTAAGCCTGTCATGTTTTACGGCATGCTGGCCCTGCTCGACCCGGGCGATGAGGTGCTCTACCCCAATCCCGGGTTTCCAATCTACGAATCGGTGATCGACTGGGTAGGGGCTAAGGCGGTGCCTTTGGTTTTGCGGCAAGAAAATGAGTTCCGCCTCGATTTGGACGAGATCAAAGACAAACTCAATTCCAAAACAAAGCTCCTGATCATCAACTCACCCCAAAACCCCACCGGAGGGATTCTCCCCGAGGCCGATCTAAAAGCGCTGGCCACCATGCTCTTGGACTATCCAGACTGCTGGATTCTGTCCGATGAAATCTACTCGCAGCTTCTCTACGACGAGGCTCATGTCTCCATTACGAAGTTCCCCGGAATCCAGGAGCGCACCATCATTCTGGACGGGTTTTCGAAGACCTATGCCATGACGGGTTGGCGCTTGGGCTACGGCATCATGCCCGAAGAGCTAGCCACTCACGTGGCTCGGCTCGAAACCAATTGCAATTCCTGTCCGCCGGCTATGATTCAGGTTGCGGGCATGGAGGCCTTAACCGGACCACAAGATGAAGTCGATCGCATGCGAGCTGAGTTTAAAAAACGACGCGATCATCTTGTGACGGGACTTAACAAGATTGAAGGTGTAGAGTGCCTTCTTCCCGGAGGAGCGTTTTACGTCTTCCCCAGTATCAAAAAGCTGGGCAAGCCGTCGGCTGAGTTTGCAACCCGTCTTCTCGATGAAGGGGGAGTGGCAGCTCTGAGCGGAACCGCTTTCGGCCGACACGGCGAAGGTCACTTGCGGTTCTCCTACGCAAACTCCATTGACAACATCAACAAGGCTTTGGAGCGACTCGCCGCTTTCGTTCCCACACTATAAGAAAACAAGAGGATCCGACGTTGACGCGAAGCATCATGTTAGCTCTGGGTGGAAACGCCATTCTGCCCCAAGGGCGTGCCGGCACCATTAGCGACCAAATCGAAATCACCGACCAGAGTCTTCGTCCCTTGGCGGAGTGGGTTCAGCCGGGAGACAAAGTGGTCATCACTCATGGGAACGGTCCCGTGGTGGGGAACATCCTCATCCGTAACGACGCCGCCTCCGAGGAGATTCCCCCCATGCCGGTCGATGTCTGCGATGCCGACTCTCAAGGAGGCTTGGGATACATGATCGCGCAGTCCATGGAGAACATGCTGCGGGCGGTAGACAAAGATCAATCCGTTGCCGCTCTGGTCACGCGGGTCGAGGTTGACCCTAACGACCCGGCCCTGAAGAATCCCACCAAACCCATTGGTCCTTTTTATAGCCAAGAGCGCGCGACCGCCCTGGCCGCGGCCAAAGGGTGGCAGGTCAAGGAAGATGCGGGGCGAGGATGGCGGCGCGTTATCGGTTCGCCATTGCCCGTGAAGGTGGTGGAGATGCCGGCAATCCAAACCCTGCTGAATGCGGGGCAGGTTGTCATTTGTGTGGGGGGCGGGGGAGTTCCCGTGGCCCGAAACGCGGAAGGCCAATTCTACGGAATCGAGGCGGTGATCGATAAAGATCGAGCCAGCGCGTTTCTAGCTTCGAAGCTGGGCATTGAAACCTTGCTCATCGTGACCGGTGTCACCCACGTGGCCGTGAACTTCAACAAACCCGATCAAAAGAATCTCGACCAGATCACCATGGCCGAAGCGGCCCAGTATCTTGAAGCTGGTGAGTTTGGTGAAGGTTCCATGAAGCCAAAGATGGAGGCGGCGCTGAACTTCCTAAGAGATGGTGGTAGGGAGGTCATTATCACGCACCCCGACACCATTGGCGAAGCGCTGAAGGGGACTAGCGGCACGCGCATCGTTCCTTAAAGTACATAAGACGCTTCAAGCAGATAGAACCACAAACCCCAAAGTCTGCTCCCATAAGACCCGCCCCAAAGTTTCGGCTCACCTCCCAAAAAGAATCCCCCGTCCAAGATAGGATGGTGAAATATGGTATCGAGAATCCGTTTCGGACTTCTCGCAGTTTCCTTGGCCCTGCTCGTTGTCATGGTTGGAAACGGTAATGCTCAAGTG
>JABDJR010000014.1 GCA_013003415.1 Candidatus Eiseniibacteriota bacterium
GCCGTCGAAAGTCTTGCGGGTCCCGTGAAATGAGCCGAAAACGGTGAAGAGTGTCGACAAAATGAACCTCTTGGGTCTATTTTCTGAGGGTCACACCATAGGCACGCACAACCAATTCTCAACTCAAGGTCTGATTTTGAAGGTCCAATCCGAACACATGATGTCATCAGGTAATACGTGCTAGAACTACTCCAACCCGCTGTAGAATTCGCCTCCGCAAACCGCATGCTCCTCATGTGGATCTCTGGTATCGCGATCTGTGCCCACGGTACGGTTCTCTTTGGGCTTATTGGGGTTCGGGCGAAAGACAGAACTCTTTGGTTGTTTTCTCTGCTCTCCCTTGCCATCACCTTAGGGTGCATTGTTGATGTTGTGAGTTGGCAACTCCGATCCGTTGAAGACATGCTGCTCGCGGATCGCGTCTACATCGCTCTACTCCTCATCAGAAACTCACTCGTCCTCTTGTTTGTTGCTAGCTTTGCCAACTTCTTTCACCGAAGAGTCGCCTTCCCACTGCTGGCTATCTTCGGCGGCTTGTTCGTTCTCAACCTGTTTAGCACCGTCCCCTTAGCCTTCTCTGAAATCGGAGATTTCAAACTCCAATTTTTCCCTTGGGGTGAGAAGTGGCCCGATTATGGAAAGACGGTTTCTCCCTGGCTCTCTGTTTTGTTGTTGGGAACCTGGGGAAACCTTGCCTACGCGGCTGTAGCCGGTGCCGCACTTTTCTTGCGGGGCCAGAGACACAGCTCCTTGGCCCTCTTGGGAAGTGTCGCCGTGCTTGTTGCCAGCATTGTTCACGACTTGTCGACAATCGCACCGGCTGATTATCCGAACTTTATCCCTCTTGGCGGACTGACCTATGTGATCTTTGTGGTCTTCATGGGTATTGAAATATCAAGACGTGTAACCGATACCGCCAATGCAAAACGATCTCTTAGCGAGTCTCGACAGGGTTACAGAAGGCTGGTCGAACAAGCGGCCGATAGCTTTCTTGTCTTTGACGAGCGCACGGGAGACGTCCTCGATCTAAACCAACAAGCCTGCGACCTACTCGGTTACAAGCGCGAAGAGCTTACCGGAAGCAATCTATCTTCCGTTATCGAGGAGAAAGATCTAGAGCGCGTAAAGTCGCTTGCCGCACGCCTCATCCCTGACAAACCTAAAATCGTGAGCACCTATTATCGTCGCAGCGACGGCAAAAAAATCCCCGTGGAGCTGCGCTTGGGCTCCACCATGTATGAAGGTGATCGGGTTATCGTCGCTCTGGCTCGAGACCAGAGCGAGCGTCTTGAAGCGGAGCGATCACGAAGGATGCTCGAAGCTCAGGTCCAGCGATCCCAAAAAATGGAAGCTTTGGGAACCATGGCCGGAGGGATTGCCCACGATTTCAACAATATTCTTATGGCGATCTCCGGGTACACCACGTTGGCACTCCGCAATTCCAGCGGCAAGACGGCAGAGCAATTGGGCGAAGTACTCCGCGCCAGCGACAGTGCAAAAGATATGGTCAAACAAATCCTGACCTTCAGTCGCCGAACCACAGAAGACGCCCGTCCCATTCAACTAAGGCCAATTCTAGAGGAAAGCTTTGGTCTGCTCAGGACCGCGATACCCTCCAATATTGAATTGGTCACACACATTGAGACATCGGCCAGGGTGGTAGCTGACAAAACCCAAATGCAGCAGGTCCTACTCAATTTGTGTTCCAATGCCGGTCAAGCCATGGAAAAGACGGGCGGAACAATCACCATCAAACTTTCCGAAATCGAGGCTGAAGCTGAAATCCTCAATACCGTGCCCGACCTAACTCGGGGCGATCATCTTTGTCTGACCATTACAGACACCGGACCCGGAATTTCACCCTCCATTCTCCCTCGCGTCTTCGATCCCTTCTTCACGACCAAAGAGGATGGCAAAGGCACCGGGTTGGGACTCAGCGTCGTGCATGGCATCGTCAGGCAGCACGGGGGGAACATCATCGCTAAGAGTGAACTCGGAGCCGGCTCGCAATTCGATGTTTACCTACCTATCACAACCCTACCCGAAGAAAACCTCACCGCGGATACCAGTGTGGTTTCCGGAGGCAACGAGCGCGTACTGGTGGTGGAGGACGAGGAATCTGTAGCCAAAGTTCTGGTGGAGATGCTCTCCTCCTTTGGCTACCAAGCTCAGGCAAAACTCTCCAGCAGTGACGCTCTCAGCGCATTTCGCGAATCACCGGATGCCTTCGATCTCGTGCTCACAGATATGGCCATGCCCGAACTGACCGGGGCTCAGCTGGCTAAGGCGATCCTTGCCATCCGACCCGACACTCCCATTATTCTGTGTTCTGGCTACACCGGCGAGCTAACCGCTGAGGACATCTCAAGAGTTGGTATCCAGGCTTTCCTTCGAAAACCCGTGAACCCGGTGAATCTTGCTGAGACGGTTCGTAGCGTTCTGGACTCTCAAACACAGAAATCAGCGAGCTAATAGACCATGGATCTTGCCGGAAACGGTGAGAATGGCTCCTGAGATCACCCACGCACCGAAAAAAATAAGCTGCGTAACCCTTCCTAATGAGTTGCAGTCTAAGGGCTTAAAGCAGGACCTAGCCTAATTCGCTTTGTCGAATCCGGGTTAGGCGTTACAATTATAGGCCTGAACTGGTGACCTGAATATCAACTTGAATCCACCAACGAACCACCGTTCCACCATTTGCTCATAAGGAGCGCTCTATGCGTAAGCCGCGAATCTTTATCCTATTACTCGCATCCCTGTGTCTTGTCGCCGCCACCGCCTCAGCCCAGTGTGTCGATGGCACCATCACCTCGGCTCTAGAAGTCGGGGGAACTTTTGATGGCCTCTACAAATACACCGTGACCATTAACTGGGATACACCCCAGGGCCTGAGCCACGCCACTCTCGACTGTGGTTTTGGAAACTGCGCCTCCCTCGCCTGCGCCAGTAACTGGTACTTTGACGATCCTGCCGGCATGGGTTCCGGGGGAAGCCCGAACGACTGCGATTTCGATTTTGAAGGTGAATTTGTCTGCCAGGGCGATCCCTCCATCGGCTTCACCGACCCGGTGATCAAGTGGGACGCTCTAGAGACTAACGGCTGTGAGGCCGAGAACACCGGATCCGCAGTTCTTTGCTTTTACACCGACGTGGCCCCAGCCGATGGTGTGTTGCCTATTGTTCTGGTTAAGAATGGCCAAAGCGTTTGCGAAGGAACCATCTTGGGCGATTGTCCTCTACCCTGCCCGACTCCCGTCGAAGGCACCAGCTGGAGCAAGATTCGCAAGCTGATCCACTAATCTCTTCCAAGAATTAGGTTAGTTGCTAAAAGAAAGAGCGGCTCCAAAAGGGGCCGCTCTTTTGATGCGCGTGCTTCTTTAAGTTCAGGACTCCAACTGAACCTGAGGCAGCCTCACGCAAGCCGGATCTAAAGAGGATCGTGCCGTTTCTTCTTATGAATAACGCGGGGCGCTACCTTTGGAGTTTCTGGCGAGAACACCACCATGTGATCTTTGCTGCGAAAGAAACGAACGTCGAGGCTGTCGGTTTCGAAGATTTCAGACAGGCGCGTGGGAAGCTCTCCCTCCTCGGCCAGTTCACTCTCAACCCACCTCACCACGTGATCCATGTGCTCGCTCAGAACTTCTTCTCGAACACGAATACGACTTTCGAAACGAACATCCTGAGAGCCTAGTCGATCACCCCCGTCATCGCGTCGCTTCACAAAAAGCATATGAAGGGACTGAGGATCGTCGCGCAGAACAAACACTTGCCTCTCTCCGCCAGTGGCTTCCGGGAAGCTTGACAGCGACTGGCGCCATTCTCCACGGCTCCGAGTCCCGTCTAAAAACACGCGTTCTTTGGCTAGGCGCGCCATGTTCCCGGAAACTCTGGTTGTCTTTGGGGAAATACCTGTATGAGCATCGAACCCCTCTCCCAAGAGCCGATCCACACAGGTGCGAAGCACCTCACTGGGATCAAGTTCACCTTCCGCCGGCACGAAGGCCATGAGTTCACACTTCTGCTCCCAATCCTCACAGTCGGTTCGAAACTGAACGCGAGCCTCTCCAAAACGCGCTCTGAGGTCGGCTATAACGTTATCGAGATTGCCCTCGTGATTCGCCTCGGCGGGCTGGACCTGAATGGAGAGCTCATGCCCCACGGTTTGTTCATAAGAAATGGGAAGGAGAAGCAAAGCCAAAAGAACGACAGAGAAAGCTCCGGCCACGGCCAATCGGGGCCGAGGAAGACTAAGCCGGCTCGGTTTGGATTCGGCCTGAGCCCGACGCACAAAAGCGCTCAACTGGGGTTGGTTTTGATCGGTGACACGTCGATAGACTCTGAGATCGCGCTCGATCTCTTGATCGGTGTTTTCCGAGCTTGAAAATTTATCGTTGTCAGAGAATTTGTTCACGTTTTCCTCTGAATAAGTCTCCGAACCCTTTTGAGGGTTCTTTTTCACTACTCACAGATGGCGAAGTTTCTTTTTCGTAGAAAGCACGCATACGTTGACGCCCGCGAGATAAGCGCGACTTAACCGCAGACTCGCTAACGTTCTGGACTTTCGCAATCTCATGGATATGAAAACCCTCCACCTCAAAAAGCAACAAAGCCTCGCGCATAGAAACCGGTAAACTGGACAAAGCCTCACGAATTCGCTTCGTTCTTAGTCGCTCACCGTGAAACAGGGTTTTGTCTTCGCCCACCCACTCCAGGCTCTTTCCATCCCCACTATCCATGGTGAGGAAGCGCTTCCAGAAACTTCTCCGACACTGAGACCGATGGATCGAAAACAGAATGGCAAAAAACCAGGAACGAAAGCTCGCCGGCTCTCGAAGAGAATGGAGCTTCTGAAACGCGCGTAGAACGGCATCCTGATAGAGATCGTCTCCGTCAGTTTCCGAACCGGTTAGACGTCGCGCCGTTCCAAGGGCTTGCCGGTGGAACGGCTCAAGGTACCCGGTTAGGGTTTTCCAGCGTTCTGAATCATCTTGCACGTTTGTCTCACTCATGAGCTTGAAGAGGAGACGCCTGAACGAGGCGAAAGGTCGCATGTGCGACAGTTGTAGTACTAAAAACTCAGGGGTTGGGTTTCGTTTATTTTCGGCATGGCGGTTCAGGGCCCGACCACAGGCGGTCGAGCCCTCAACATGCTTCTAGCGGTTGGGTTGCTTGGTAACCCTCAAATAAGGCTTCTGGGTTTCCCAACCGGCGGGGAACTTCTCTTTGGCGTCTTCATCGGAGATGGTCGGGGCAATGATGACATCGTCTCCGTCGCGCCAATTCACGGGAGTAGCCACGCTGTAGTCTGCGGTCAACTGGAGCGAATCCAGCACCCGAAGAATCTCGTCGAAATTGCGACCGGTGCTCGGCGGATAAGTAATCGTCAGTTTGACTTTCTTATCAGGACCAATCACAAAAACCGACCTCACAGTAAACGTTTCCGCCGCTTCGGGATGAATCATGTCGTAGAGCTCGGAAACCTTCTTATCCGAATCAGCAATGATCGGAAAGTTTAGCTTCTGTCCTTGGGTCTCCTCGATGTCCTTGGCCCATTCATGATGGGAACCGAGTGGATCGACACTAAGACCAATCACCTTACAGTTGCGTTTCGCAAAATCGCCCTTGAGACGAGCGACCTCACCAAGTTCGGTGGTGCAGACTGGAGTGAAGTCTTTGGGGTGAGAGAACAAAACGGCCCATCCATCGCCGATGAACTCATGAAAATCGACACGACCGTCGGTGGTGTCCGCATTGAAATTAGGAGCGGTTTCTCCCAAACGAATTGCCATTGAAATGTCTCCTTAAAATGACCACAGCTCGACCAGTGAGGGTGGTGTTGACTTGACCTCCTGGAGT
>JABDJR010000018.1 GCA_013003415.1 Candidatus Eiseniibacteriota bacterium
GTAAAGAGCCGAGCTCACCCCATTTTCGTTGCACAATCACAAGGATCCACGCACCAATCATGGCCGCGACCATGCGAACTAAAGTTGCGGGAAGCGGATCCACCTCACCGGCCATGCCCATTTTCGAGAGTACAAGTCCGGTGCCTTGGGCGGTGGCGCCAATGAAGGCCAAGCTAAGTCCCAAAGCTAAATCGGCGTGAGGTTTCGTGCCCACGGGCGCGCGTTCAAGGACCACCCACACCACTCCGGCGAGGGTGACCACCATGCCGCCGATCTGAATCCAGCCCAAAGTTTCTCCGAGCAGAGGAACCGCAAGAAAAGCGGTGATGGGTGGCGCCAAGGTCATCATGAGGGTTGGAACGCGGGGACCCAACCGAGCGAAGGAACTGAAGAGAGCCCAATCTCCGAGGGTGAGTCCGATCCAACCGGACAGAGCCAAAATCAGGGTGCGGTTCAGAGACAGGGTCTCCCACCAGGCTCCGGACTGAGTGAGCATGGTGAAGGCAAGAAGGAGAGGGACGGCCAGGGTGATGCGCGCGAGGTTTACCGCAAAGGCGCTTGTTTCCCGCGCCGCGAGCGAGAAGAGAATCGAGACCACCGCAAACATGGCGGCCGTGCCCAGGGCGGCACTTTCTCCCAGAAACAGCCACTCGCTTTCGAGGGTCATGAACTAACTGGTGGCGAAGGAGGCTTCGATTCCGGCTCGGCTAAGGAGGGATTCAATGCTTTTGGAAGCCTTTTTCTCAAACTCGGGTTCAATCATCTTCAAGGTGACTTCGTTACGTTGCATGTACCAACGACCCACCAAACGACCGTCTTCGAAAATGAGGCCGGGTTCGTCGTCGGGGTTTTCTCGCCAGCGGAGTTTGTAGGCAAGCATGAAAGGATCTTTGGGTGGGATGACCACAAAGCCTTTGCCTGCTTTTTTGCGGCGGGCTTGGAGGAGTTCCAAATCTTCGGCGCACATGAAGCTAGGGGCTTCGTCTCCATCCACTTGAATCTCGATGACCCGATGCTTGGCCATAAGTTGCCGTGCCGCGGCTACGGTAACGCCCAACCACGAACCCACATCGCCCGCGGTTACCGGGCCGTAAGCGGCGAGGAAGCGACGAACTAATGGGTGATAGTCGCGTTCGGGTTCGACCTTGCGATCGAGAGTTTTTTCGGTCCAGGAAAAGCGAGCCGAAGCTCCATCGCCTTCCTTCCAGATAATGTGTCCGCCCTGGGCTGCTTCACGCAGGATGAAGAGCCGCATGGAGGAATCTGGGAAGGCGTCGCGAAGAGCGTCGCGGGAAATGACTTCGGGACACAGGCGTTTTAGTAGGCGAAGTCTTGCTTGGGGCGAAAGCTTCGTTTTGCCTTCCAAGAATCGCTTCCATCGTGGAGCGGCGGTTGCTGCTCCCAAAAAGATTTCAAACTCGGGGGTTGGAACGAGTTGGAGGAAACCTCGAATGCCCCAAGTTCGCACCAAAGCGTGACGCTCTTGGAGATCTTTGAGGAGGTGCTCGGGCTTGTAGCTAGGGAGGCGTGCTCCCAAAACCAAATGAGCCTGCTCCATACGCTCGCAACGAACCCCGATCATGCTGGAAACCAGCGGAGCCAGGGAACGTTTTTTGTGATACTCGTCGCCGAGGAGCCCCACGTTATTTCCTACATGGGCAAAATGTTGTACTGACGTAATGGATACAGCTGCCAAGCGATCTCCTGGTGGCGTGAGAATGGTCCTCGGGACGAGGCGTGAAGGTACCGTCAACATGACGGTACACACCTAGAGCCACAAAGGGAATAGGTCAAACGAAAAAACCCGGCATATAGGCCTTGGGAGGTATATCCAGACAGGGGAACTCCCCAATTCCAGGTGCTTTGAGGTATAGTCGGGGGTTCTATATCAATTTACGTGTCAAAAATGACAAGAAATCAGGTGGAGTAGCTGGAAATGGCAGAATTCTCGCAAAATCAGAGACGCAAAACCTTAGCCATTCTTGTTGGCGGTGGACCGGCCCCCGGTATCAATGGGGTCATCCGATCGGTAACGAACGAAGCTCTGGGCGCCGGTATGCGTGTCCTTGGCATCATGGAAGGTTTTCGGTGGTTGGCTCAGGGCGACGGAACCCGTGTCCGGGAGCTCGATTATGACGCGGTATCCGGCATTCACTTCGATGGCGGTTCCGTGCTCCGCACCTCGCGTACCAATCCGGCCTCAAAACCGGAGACGCTCGAGGCCACCGTGCGCGCGCTCACCGAACTGGGCGTCGACTACCTGGTGACGATCGGCGGTGACGATACCGCGAGCAGCGCCATGAAGATCGAAAAGGCCGGCATCAAAATCGGTATTGCCCATGTACCAAAAACCATCGATAACGATTTGCCCTTGCCGGGGCACATGCCGACCTTTGGGTACGAAACCGCTCGCGCGGCGGGTGTCGACATTACTCAGGCCATGATGGTTGATGCAGAAACCACAAACCGTTGGTACTACCTGGTTTCCATGGGACGCAAAGCCGGTCATTTGGCGCTTGGTATTGGCAAGGCCGCCGGGGCTACGCTCACCATCATTGGCGAGGAGTTTCGGAACGAACGCGTTTCCTTACGCACCATTTGCGACATTCTTGAGAGTTCACATATTAAACGGATGGCCCACGGTCGGCCCTATGGGG
>JABDJR010000310.1 GCA_013003415.1 Candidatus Eiseniibacteriota bacterium
CTTCTGGGCGATCTGCAGCCGCGGGGCCTCCAAACAAGAAGACAGCTAGAGTCGCAACCAGTGACGCACGGAGGGATTTTTCAAAGTTCATTCATGATCCCGAGATGGTGGGTCGGTCTGCTCTTCGAAGTAGTAGTGAATACCCGCCGACGTAAGCATGCCCGAGCGAGTGCCGAAGCTTGCCCGATCGTTACCCGACGGAGGGCTGGTTAAGTCCAAGAAAACCCCAGCTCGAGCAAGAATGCCAATGCTGTTGTTTAGGAACACCTCGTACTCCAAAGCGCCTGAAAACTGTACGGTGCTGGTGGAGCCGGCGGGACGATCTACATTACGAAACTGGGTACCTAAGCGGAGAAAGGCATTCACCCGCTCACCAGGAGCGAGGGCGTAGAGAAACGCACCATCGAGGACAACGGTGGTCTGACGGAAGGACGCAAAGTCATCGGAACGCAAACCCAGACCGGCATCGACTCCGTAGCGGCGGCTCCAGAAATAACGGAACCCGAGAGGCGCCTCGGAAAAAGAGAATCCCACCCCCAGGCGATGGGAAATATCAACCCCAAGAAGAGGCTCCGGCTCTTGGGCCGAGACTCGAGGAGCCCAGGCCAGGGCGACAAGCATGACCGCCGTGATGATCCCGACCAGAGAAGTTCGGGAAAAGGAGCGTGGGACAAATTCCATGCTTGGACCTTGCCACAAATGCCCGGAAATAGGAAAGCCCCGCCGAGCCGGCGGGGCTTTCCCAAACTCTGAATTTGCCCGAGGGCAGATTCCTAGTTGTCCATCCAGTAGGTGAACTCAACCTGAGTGATGTTCTGTGAGAACGTACCGAAGTTGGTCAAGCTGTCACCTTCGTCTGGGCTAATGATTTCAATGGCCAAGCCATGAGAGGCGGCGACACTGAAGTTGTTGCCCATCCAAACGCGAGCCCGGAAACCAGCCATCGGGGTAATGATGGTGGCGCCTTCCGGCAAGCCAAGGTTCAAAGCCAACAGCAAATTGAGTTGAGCGTGGTCACCAGCTTTAAGATTCTTTTCGAACTCACCACGGAGTCCGATATCAGTGTTGGTTTCCTCGCCCTGGTCCGTGCTGGAGAAGCTAATGCCGCCACCAACAACGTTGCCGTTAGACAGACCTTTACGAATGTGAACATCGGAGTCGTAGCTAGCACCAAGACCAAGTCGTCCATCGGTATTGGCAAGTGCGACACCACTAAAAACTAAGCAGAACGCTGCAGTGAAGAAGATGATCTTCTTCATAGGTATATCCCTCCTTGTTTGAGACCGCCTCTCGCTGCACCCCATGTGCTCTCTTTCGAGGGCAGCCTTCCAACTCCCCGGCCGCCGAATGGCGATCGGAATCTTTGATTCGGGCGTGGCAAGTCTCGCTGAGCGAGCCCCCCACCAGGCAGTCAGTCGGAGAAACAATTAAACAAGATCGAGCGTTGTGACAAGGAAAAAGCGACAAGCGAAGATTTTGCAAATAGGGTGAGCACAATTTGTTGGGCACCTAGGGTGCCTACATACTATATCTGGGATTGGAAAATCTTTGCCTTGTGGCTTGAGAACGAAAAGGAACGGGTCAAATTTTTCGCGAACGTCGGTCGGTAAAAAATGAAGCGGCAACGCCAAGGCCACCAGAGACGCAAAGTGTAGCGACTCCATTTGTTCCGCCACATCGTTCAAGTTCATGAAGAAGCGTAACGACAATGCGAGCACCGGTTGCACCAATCGGATGGCCTAAAGCAATGGCGCCGCCGTTGACGTTGAGTTTCTTAGGATCGAATTTGATTTCGCGATCCACCGCAATGACCTGAGCCGCGAATGCCTCATTCAATTCAACGCGATCGTAGTCACCAATGTCGCGGCCGGTTTTTTCTTGAAGTTTGTGAAGAGCCGGCACGGGGCCTATACCCATGATTTTGGGGTCTACACCGGCTGTAGCGCCCGATTCCAACCACGCCATGGGTTTTAAACCATGGGCCTGCACGGCGTCTTGGCTGGCCAAGATAAGTGCCGCAGCCCCGTCGGTGATCCCACTCGAGTTTCCCGCGTGAACGGTTCCTCCTTTTCGAAACACCGGCGGCAACTTGGTTAAGGCCTCCGGAGTCACTCCCGCTCGTGGGTGTTCATCGCGATCAATGACGCGCTCGCCTTTTCTGGTAACCAACGTGACCGGCGCAATCTCGTTCGCAAAGCGATTCTCGTTCCAAGCCGCCTCCGCTTTGTTCTGGCTGTGGGCAGCAAAGGTATCTTGTTCTTCCCGAGAAATCTCGTACTGGTCAGCCAGAGCTTCGGCGGTCTCGCCCATGACCTGCTCGGCCATGGGGCAAACAAACCCGTCTCGATACATGGCGTCGACCAAGGGAGTGTGGCCCATTTTATTGCCCAAACGTGCCTTCGGTAGCAGGTATGGCACGCGAGTCATGTTCTCCATGCCCCCCGCCAGGATGATGTCCGCCTCGCCAAGCAAGATGCGTTCTCGAGCCAACAGCAGAGACTGAAGACCGGATCCACAAGCTTGGTTGATGGTCATGGCCGGGGATGTCTCGGGGATTCCCGCCCCCACGCTCACTTGTCGCGCGCCATTAGGGCCGCAGCCCGCCTGGCGGGCATGGCCGAAAATCGTTTGATCAATGTGCTCCGGCGCGAGATTGGCGGCCCGCATGGCCGCTTCGGCTGCCACCACTCCCAGAGCGCTGGCCTCCGTATCTGCGAAGGAACCCATGAATTTCCCGATGGGAGTTCGTTTTGCGGCAATGATGGCAACAGGCTTTAACACAGTATCTCCTTGTCCTCTCACGTTGACCCCCTAGGGTAGGGGATCTAGGATGGTATCCATTCTGAGCCTGAATTCAACCCTAACCCCACCAATCCATGAGCAAAAAAGACCCCACTGAAGAACTCCGCCTCCGCCGAGAACAAGCCTTTTTGGGCGGCGGCAAAGAACGTATCGAAAAAATGCATGCCAAGGGCAAACTTACGGCTCGAGAGAGGATCGAGTTGCTGCTCGATCCCGGCTCCTTCCAAGAGCTGGGTGTCTTTGTTACCCATCAGTGCACCGATTTTTCCATGGGAGACAAGAAAATCACCGGAGATGGGGTGGTTGCAGGATTTGGGCACCTCGACGGGCGCCTGGTCTACGTCTTTGCCCAGGATTTCACGGTTTTTGGTGGCACCCTCTCCTCTGCGAACGCCAAGAAGATCTGCAACCTCATGGACTTGGCGCTTCAAAATGGGGCCCCGGTGATTGGCTTGAATGACTCGGGGGGCGCCCGTATTCAAGAAGGCGTGGCGAGCTTAGGCGGCTATGCCGACATTTTTCTGCGCAATACACTCGCCAGCGGCGTGATCCCGCAGATTTCGGCCATCATGGGACCGTGCGCGGGCGGTGCGGTTTATTCGCCGGCCATTACCGACTTCATCATCATGACCAAGGGTACCGGGCAAATGTTTGTGACCGGCCCCGATGTCATTAAGAGCGTCACCAAAGAAGAGGTGACCTTTGAAGACTTGGGAGGTGCGGGCCCTCATAATACCAAGAGCGGCGTGGCGCACTTTGCCACCGAAGATGATCGCGACTCTCTGCGGTTGGTTCGTGAACTCATGAGCTACCTGCCCCAGAACAACGTCGAAGACCCGCCCCATCACGACCCCAAGGACAGTCCCGATCGCATGGACGACGCGCTCACAACGGTGGTTCCTACCGATTCCCAGAAGCCCTATGACGTGGTGGATGTCATTCACAAGATTGTCGATGACGGCAAGTTCTTGGAAGTGCAAGCGGGGTTCGCGAAAAACATTGTGGTTGGGTTCGCCCGACTCGACGGTTATCCGGTTGGGATTATTGCGAATCAACCCAAGTTCTTGGCCGGGGTTCTGGACATTGATAGCTCCATTAAGGGCGCGCGATTCGTTCGCTTTTGCGACGCTTTTAACATCCCCCTAATCACTCTGGAAGATGTCCCTGGTTTCTTACCGGGTACCACCCAAGAATGGAACGGCATCATTCGTAACGGCGCCAAGCTTCTCTTTGCTTATTGCGAAGCCACCGTCCCTAAACTCACGGTGGTCCTACGCAAAGCCTATGGTGGCGCCTACGACGTCATGTCCTCCAAGCACATTGGCGGCGATTACAACATTGCTTGGCCCACCGCCGAGCTGGCCGTCATGGGAGCCGAGGGCGCAGTCAACATCCTCTATCGTCGCGAGCTGAAGGATGCAAACGACCCCGAAGCCAAGCGGAAAGAACTGATCGACGAATACAACGAGAAGTTCGCCAACCCCTATGTGGCGGCCGAACTCGGTTACCTCGACGACGTGATCGAGCCCAGAGAAACGCGCCCTAAACTCATCCGCGCGCTCCACTCCCTGCGCAACAAACGACGAGAACTACCCCCGAAAAAGCACAGCAATATTCCGCTCTAGACCAATGAACCAAGCCGCTCCGCCTACGGGCGGACACTACTTTTACCGTGGAAACTCGAATGAGGGCTCAAGCGTTCGGAAGGCGAATGAAGTCTAGCGCTTGGACACCCGAATCGTAGCGCGATAGTCGGCCACGTTGATCTGCACGCCTTTGGTCGGGTAGGGATCGACGCGCACAACCTCAAACCCCATGGGCCCTAAGGGGGTTGGCTCTTCGTCCGTGCTCAGGAGTTTCATCTCGTGATCGCTGACAGGCTCCCCTTCGACCAAGGGGCTGACCACGAGGGTTACGATGGCTTCGCCGGCGCGAACACAGTTCACACCTTTGGGACAGCGAGAATCGCGGATCTCTTTAACCATGACATTAACGGCACCCGAACCATACTCCACAGCCATGGTGCTATTGAGGCCAACCGTGACTTCGGCGGGAAGGGCAGAGAGATCAGAGCCGCTCGGTAGCCTAAAGGGGATATTTGAGGTGTTCACGGTGGTATTCGTGCCACTCTTACCCTGATTCTTATCACCACTGCTACAACCTACCAGCGCAAGCGACACAAAGAGTAAGAGCGCAAATCTCACAGTTTCCCCCAGAGTTCCAAACACGAACGTCTCGCCAACGGATCGAGTCGACCCGCTAACCGATTCAGGAGTTAAGCATACGCGAAAGGGACAGGCGATGCTAGAAGCGGCTCAGAAGCCTGAACTCAGCGCCATCGAACTCGGGAGACACAAAACAAAAGCCTCCCGAACAAACGAGGCCTGCAGGACGAGATCCGTAGCCCAAAGTAAGATCGACGCTGTCACTTAGGCTCAGATCGAGAGCCGCGAATAGCCAGTCCCGTTTCTCGAGGGTCCGCGAGTTAGAGTGTTCGCCTGTTATCGAGAACGTGCCTAGACCAGCGCGAGAGAAAGAGATCTGGGCAAGCTGGATCGTGGAGTCACCAAACAGAGACTCCGAGGCCTGGACCTCTAAGTCAAGAATGATGGAGTCTTCCTCCGACACGAAACCCTCCAGTTCGAGAGCTGCGGTGTATCGATTCTCAACAAACTTAATGCGGTCTCGTGACCACCCCAGAGCAAGCCGTCCCGCGCCAAGCTCTTCCACCTCGGTGCGGCCCGAGGCAAATACTTCTCGAAACTTTCGATCTTTGGAGTACTCGGAATCGTCGGCGGTTGCGACGTTGAAAACAAAGCTCGTAAAGGGTTCCGGCACATAAAGCGCTTCGAACTGAATGCCGCGCTCATCGTCGGGAAGCAAGACATGGGTTGCTCGATTTAGAAGCGCTGATTCGTGCGTGCGCACCAAGGTTGGAGGTTGGTTGTAAGGAAAGAAGTCGAAGTCTTTGTAGCTCTTGCCTTCCAGACTTACGGCCAGGTCCCCTACCCCCGATTCAACCCGGAAATAGCGCGCGATTCCCCGCCCGAGGAACAGCTCGTCGCGTAAAGCACCCGTCGGGCGGGCTTCTGCATATTCAAACTCGCCGGAGACCGCGTCGAGATTTCCCCCCAGCCGATAAGAAACCAGGTCTTGTTCTTCTCGACCCTCAAAGTTGCTACCACCCTGTGGATCAGCCAGCTCGGCACGAAGGAATGACACACCGGCGGTGACCTGGTCGAACTGGGTCAAGTTGAGGTCAACACCCTGCAAGAGGTCATCGCTACGAGATTCGATGGCACCGCCAACAACACTCTCGGAGAGGCCGGTTCGACCTGGGCGACCGCTGATCACCGACCCCTCAACTTGAGGCAAGGCGAGCTTTACCATGACCCCATCAATGTTTCGATCCAAATTGAAGGCGCGATCAGATCGGTTCAGGGTAACGAAGCGCTGTTCGATGGTGCGAAGCACGAGGCCATTACCAAATGTGGTGTAGAAGTGGCCGGCCACGATTTCCAAGTCCGGCGTTCGGTAGGCTAGGTGACGGCGATCGATCTCTTCCTGAGGAGGATCATCGGAAATACCCGCAGATTCATGGATGCGCAGACGTACGGAAGCGTCCCATTTTTCGGCCTGGCCGCGAAAGTCGAACCAACCCTCAAGGTTGGTCGCTCCATCCTCAACTCCAAAGGCGTTTAGGGGTGCTCGTCGAAGCCAGTTGAAATCGGTCCGGGCCGATCCAGACACCAGAACCGATGCGTTTGCGAGTAAAGGAAGCGTACAGAGAAAAACCGCGAGTGCGCCTGCCAGAATAGGTCGTGACCGAGAGCTTGAGCGAACCACAAATTCTTTTCTCATGAATCCCTCTGGGCACTTCGTTCAGCTAAGGCGTTGTCTCGGCCAGAAGAGCCGTCACCGCTTCTCGTAAGATTTTCTCATCGCCCTGACGATAGCCTACCTGCCGATGACGAATCTCACCATCTCTGTCGACCAAATAGGTTGTGGGAAAAACTTCAACCTGTAGTCGGCGACGAAGGTTGCCATCTCCATCGAGAATAACTTTGAAGTCGTACTTCTTCGCTCGAACAAAAGGTTTGATTTTAGCGGCGTCCACGGGACCGTCGCCGTTGATGGCAACAATAGACAAGCCTTGATCTTTGAATTCCTCGCGAAGCTTTTGCAGCTCGGGAAGCTCCTTCAGGCAAGGTTTACACCAGGTAGCCCAGAAGGTCACAATGGCTGGCCCGGACTTCAGAGTTTCTTTGAGGTCGAACCGCTTTCCTTTGAGGTCGCGGGCTCGAATCGTGGGTACCGACCCAATCGTCTCGGAAGCTTGAGCCGCCGGGAGTAGAGCCATGCCCGCAAGCATGATGCTTAAGGCGGGAACCAAAACGGCTTTTCGACTAATCAAGTTGTCCTCGTTTCACGGCGCCCCAAGACCCTTCTTCAACCGGCGTTGCTTCTACAACTCTACGAATTCCTTGGATAAGGGTAGGAAAGAAACCGTCGCCGGTTCTTCCGTTCACTAACTTGTAGGCCACGTTGTGCTCTTGGTCCAGAACAAGAAAAGTGTCCTGAGTCTCTCTGGCCTCACCATAGAAGTTCACCTCAGGGTTATCGATACCCGTGGGGATCTTCCAACCGGTTCGGTTGAGCCAATAATTCACCGCAGCTTCATTTGTGTTGTGAGCATGGGAGATACCCACAAAGGCTACATCGTCTTCAGAAAACACATCGACAACGTCGGCTTGAAAGGAGCTGGCCCAGCTCACACAGGTGTATCACCAGTGCGCCCAAAGAACCAGAACCGTAACCTTACCCTCATAGTCCGATTTCAACAGTGGGGTTTGGGTGGCTACATCGATGTACTCAAAATCTGGAACCGGATCGCCAATCTGAATGGCCGGCACTGAGCTGGTGACCAGAACAGAAAGAAGCAAGCTTGCAAGAGCCGGCTTCAGAAAGGAGCCCCCGAATGGAATCACGGCTGATAGAGCCTCTTGATTTGACTCCATGTTTCAGATTCAACCGCCGTGATTTCCAATGCCGAATCAATATTTGCGATCACGGATGGAAAAAAGCCGGGACCCGAGCTTCCGTAGGTCTTCTTATAGTGCAGCTTGTGGTTCTTGTCGAAGACCATGAAGGTATCTCGGGTTTCGCCGAATTTTTGAAACACGTTTTGAGAGGAGTTATCGAGCACGGTTTTCATTTCCCAACCGCGAGCACTCAACCAAGTTTCGACTTGGCCCTGGCTGGTTTGGAACTGATCGGAGACCGTGATGAAAACCACATCTTCGTTGTCCGCGTATAGATCTACCATGTCAGGTTGTAAAGAGCTGGCCCAGCTCTGACACGGTCCTCACCAGTGAGCCCAAAAAATAACCACGGTGACCTTACCGAGGTAATCGGACATGGCAACCGGAGTATCGGTAACCACATCGGGGAGTAAGAAGTCGGGAGCGGCATCTCCTAGGCGTATGGCCTGAGCAGCACTCGGTGCCCATAACGCAAGGACGAGGAGGGCCGTCATCATCCTTTTCATTGCAGTAACCTCCAAATTTGATCGGCGGACGATTTTAGCACACCGGTTACCAGTCCTACGAGGCAAGCCGAAGGCCTGTGACGGCTCTTGGGCCTCGGTCTGAGACGAAAAAGGCGAGGAGATAACTCCTCGCCTTTTTCGAACTCTAGTGCAAAATTTATCTCTTAACGCTCAACGCAGACCATGATTTCTTGAAGGTCGGCCTTTGCCTGCTGCATGTCAGCGGCGGGGACTTTCTCTTTGGCCAGGTCGATGAAGCTCACTAAGAGCTTCCAAGCCTGATCGCAATCTTGGTGATTGTTTGAGCGGTGCTTATTCACGTTGGTGAGATAAGCGGCTTGCATCACGCCAAGCATGTTGCGAGCTCCATGCTGCTCCATGAGGGCACGATATTCGATACGCTTCAACCCAGCTTCGGCCGCGAGGTGGAAGTCGTTGCCGTGAGGCGTTTCACTCACCACCAAGTCATAACCCTGACGAGCTACGTTGTAGTAACCCTGCTTCTCCATGATGAGAGCGGCCGCCAGGTGACCTTCGGGGGTCTCAGGAACGGCTGGGTTCGTAATTTGGCGATGAGTTTGTTCTTGGAAGTTAGCGTCGACCTGGTCGAGGCCAACATCGTGCAGTGGGCTACTGATGAGACGACGACTCTGGGTTGAAGTGCCGTCGACTAAACCCAGCCCGGTTCCGAAAGCCACGCGACGATCTTCACGAATGGTGTCGAAAACTCGCTGTTGGAAGTCGCTCGTGCCACCCGAAGCTAAGTCGGGTTGAGAAACTGGAGTGACAGCTGGATTTTGGAAGATGTCGGAGGGAGCTTCATCGGAAGGAGTGCCATCGGCAGTGAAGTTTCCGGGCTGGATCGGGTTTTGGTTTTGCCAATACAGACCCAACGCCAGAATCCCCATCACCGCCGTGGCTGCGGCCCATCGGCCGCTTTGAGCTCCTAAGAGACGTTGCCACCAACTGCCGGATTTAGCCGGCTCGTCGACGATCACACGATCTCGTACCGCTTCGGTGGCGTCTTCGTTTGCAATGCGTGCTAAAACACGATCGGGAAGATCTTGCCAGTAAGACTCGTTGGGCATGCGATCATCGATTGCAGGTCCCATGTCGGCCATGGCGGCGAGGTCGGTGAGAAAAGCTTGAGCTTCGGGAGAGTTTTCAATAGCGGCTTCGACTTGTTCCCGCTCGGCCGCGGAAAGCTCATTGTCGAAATAAGCGCTAAGTTGTTCTTCGGAGGGGTGATTCCAATCAGACATTATGGGAGCGTCCTTATCCAAGATGCTAATACAAGCCCTATCTTCTAAAGTGCCTATGTATAAACGAACTACTTTAAATGTTTTCGCAACGCCATGCGCGCCCTTGCCAGTCTTGACATGACCGTACCTTTTGGCGTTTGCATAACATCGGCAATTTCCTCGTAGGAGAGCCCTTCTTGCACGCGCAGGAGGAACACCGTGCGCTGCTCTTCGGGTAGCGAGTCGAGAGCTTCTTCCAAGTTGTCTAGCAACTCACGTCGTGAGGCAGACTGCATTGGACTCTCGGGCGCTGGTCCCTTTTCGAGTTCTCCTTCGGGAACGTCGGCGATGTCAACTGAGGCTTGTCGCTTTCTTCGATTCAGGAAGTTGATCGATTGGTTCACCGCGATGCGGTAAAGCCAAGGATGAAAATCAAACTCTTCCTTGAAGGTCTTAAGACCCCGGTTGGCCCGGACGAAAGTGTCCTGAACCAAGTCATCGGCATCGTCTGGACTTTTGACCATACGAAGGATGATCCGATAGACCGTCTTCTGATAGCGGCTCACCAACTCACCAAATGCCTGGTTGTTGCCCTCTTTCGAGAGAGTCACCAACTCGGCGTCGGTTGCGCCTTTAATCTTGGCGCTTGAGTGGCTGCTTAGCCTTCGTTCCATTCGATTTACCAGGCCTTTACGAGGGCTATTCCTATAGAAAAGCCCAAACAATGTGTTTTTCTTTCAACTACGCGTGTCGATTTTAGGAGAGCTGTTTTCCCGCCACCCGGCCGTCGCCGGTTCGTCTTGTAACCCCTTGTTTATCAAAGTGTTCCAGAACAGGGACAAGATATTTGCGACTCATGGCGAAAGCCTCTCGCAGGTCCGCCATTTCGAGATAATCTTCCTTCTCAAACCAGGATGTAATCCAATCCTGGAGCTTTCGGAGAGGAGATTGGGCCCAAAAC
>JABDJR010000044.1 GCA_013003415.1 Candidatus Eiseniibacteriota bacterium
CATCAGGCTAGACTGACTGATGGCATCGTCATAAGCCTCGGGCGTGGTAGCGGTGCCCTCCGCGGCCACCGCCAACAGAGCCTCTTTGGTAGGTAGGACAACGCCTTCCTTTTCCGGGCCGCTCACCACGATAACCGTGTTGTCTTCGTGGACCAGCACATCAATCGCGCGGTTGACCTCATCCAAAGGAATGGCCGGGATGACTTGCTTGGCGAATTCGTACTCCGCTTCAATCCCTGGAATGGGTTCGTCTTCAAGGAAGTTTCGAATGTACTCGGCGGCGTAAGCGCCATTGTCGGTCTTGTCGCGTTCGTTGAACGCGCGTTCAATTCCGGCCATGTAGTCGGCCTTCGCCCGCTCCAACTCAGTTTGGGTGAACCCATGAGCCCGCACGCGGGCGATCTCGGTCATCAACGTCTTGAGACCGCGTTCAACCCCTTCTTCTTTCGTCCCCGCAGCCACCGAAAACATATCCGTTCCTCGCACGAAACCACCCGGGGAAGCTACGCCAAAGAGGAAGGGAGGGTCGGTTTCTTTTGAAAGTTCGGAGAGGCGTGCGGTCAGCATGCCTGAGAACAGGCCGTTAAGGAGGGCGTTGCGATAGGCTTCCCGGGATCCACGATCCTCGGCGGGGGGGTGTTTGAAAGCCACCCACGTTTGAGTAAAAGACTGTTCCGGATCGGTGGCGACCGAAGCCAGCATGTCTTTGTGGGCGGGCACGCCATAGGCTTCCCGCGGACGTGGATTAGCTGGGTTTTCAAGATCGCCAAAAGTGTCGCGGATGAGTTTTTCTGCACCGTCAACATCGATGTCCCCCACCGCAATCACGGCCATGAGGTTGGGGCGATACCAGTCGCGATAGAAGTCTTCGAGTCGCTGACGGGGGGCCTGCTCGATAACCTCCGGCTTCCCGATGGGAAGACGTTTTGCATAGCGTGAGTCTTGAAACAGGACGGGCCAATGCACCTGACGAAGACGCTCGGAGGCGCCCAGTCCCAAACGCCACTCCTCTAGAACCACACCCCGTTCTTTCTCAACTTCAGCTTCGTCGATGGTGATGCGGGAAGCCCAGTCGCGAAGAATGGAGAAGCCCTTGTCGACCAGACCCTCCTCGTCGGTAGGGATCTCAAGCATGTAAACGGTTTCGTCGAAACTGGTGTACGCATTGAGATCGGGCCCAAAGCGAGCGCCAATGGATTCCAGATAGTCAACGAGGTCGTTGGCGGCAAAATTCTCGGTGCCGTTGAAGGCCATATGCTCTAGGAAGTGAGCCAGCCCTTGTTGGTCATCGTCCTCTTGGAGGGAACCGGCGTCGATCACCAACCGTAGCTCCACTCGATTCTTGGGCTTTTGGTTGTTCCGGAGATAATAGGTAAGGCCGTTGTCTAGGGTGCCAATCCGGACATTAGGATCGACCGGTAAATCGCCCCCCTGAGCCTGGGCCATGGATCCCATGGATACGAAGGAAGCCAGCAGGGCGCAAATAATGATACGAAACATTGGTTTTAAACTCCTATAAGGACGGTACCTTAGAGAAGTCTATCCTAGGATAGCGGGTCAATCCAGGGAGAGGGCTATTGAGGAGCCCTGATACCCATGGAAGCGATCGATTCCATGGTAAAAATCCAGGGTGGGGTCTCCCGAGAGAGGAGAGGAGACCCGGAACTAGGCCGCCTGTCGTTTAGCGGTTCCGTTCTCCCTTTTCTCAAGCTCTTCGTCGAGACGTTGGATGGTGTCCCGCATCCAAGCCAACTGCTCGGAGTGGCGGCAGCAGATTCCTGCGGTCTCGGCGAAAACAAGCAAAGCCTTGAGGTCATCGTTGTCGTAGTTCACCAGGGGATCAAAGCTCGTGACGTTCAAGACGCCACTGAGCTCGTCCCGAATGACGATGGGAACGACCAACGAGGCTGTGGGCTTGTCTTTCTTAACCGCAAAATCTTTGTACTCCCCCGGGTCGGCCTCACCACCAATGAATATGGGAGCTTTCTCTAGTCCAACCCGACCGGCAACACCTTCACCCAGTTTCACCCGGGCCCCGACAACTTCACCGATATCCCCTTTGGCGGCCGCGGACTTCACCACCAAATCGCCACTTTCGCGATCCAGCAACATCAGGGAGACCCTGTCTGAAGGAAAGGTCTCAAAGCAAGATTGAGCAATCGTGTCCAAAACAGTTTGGGGGTCGGTGTCCTGTCCCATGATGCGGTTGACGTTGAGGAGGCCCACCAGTTGATCGAGGCTTCTGGTTTGAAGTTCTTTCGCGGCGGCTTCTTTACGGCGAAGGTTCTTCCTCATGTTCACAAGCTGTAACTGTTGGCGAGTGAGATACAGGGAGAAAAGGAGTACCGAGACTGCTAGGCCGCCCAGGAGAACCGACTCGGATTTATCCCAGGGCCAAACCGCCCGTTGCTGCTGTAGATAGAGCGCGCCACAAAGACCTAAGGTGCTTGCGATCCAAGTTGAGACGGCGAGGATCCAGTTTGCCCATGCACGTTTGTCGAGAGCCTCGGCATCCGAGGGGGAAACTTTTTTCTTGGGGCTTTCAGCCATGCATAACTCTTTCGGCGAGGAATAAGTATTTCTAAATCGAACACAAGGCTTCGTTACTCAAATTGATAAAAAAATAAGCGGCGCAAAAAGGGCGCAACACGGGCACATCAAGAAACGGACTTCAATTTGCACTCATGGAAATCATCGGCTTTTGGCCCTGGAATCTGCGTGAGGCCGGGGTCCTCTGACCAAGAGGTGGGTCAGTTTGCACAGGAATAAGGGTTTAGAGCGGTTGCTATGAAAATTCAGTGCGGAATTTTCATTCCCAAGGGTCGGCGGGAGGTTTCGGTGCGACAGTACCTAACCGAGAGGGGTTTCCCTGGCGGAGAACGTCGTAGGCAAGAAGGCCGCTGTTGATATCGATAAACGCATGCAAAAGGATGGGGAGCCAGAGGGATCCGCTAAAAACATAAAGCAGAGCCAGTGCCAAACCCACCAGCCCAGTTTGAATCATGCCGCGCGAACCCTGATAGGCGTGACCGATTCCAAAGAGGAGAGAGGAAATCACAACCGCGGCAACCGGTCCTGTGAGTTGCTCGAGGTACCACATGAGAAACCCTCGATACAGGAACTCTTCGCAGATGCCGGCAGTGATGGAAACGCCAAAGAACCACTGCAGCTCGAAAGGCGTTCTTGGCAATAACGCCTCCACGCTTCCGAGTTGTTCCATCACTTCTTTTTTCGCTTCCGCGTCATCGTGAATGGTGAGTCGTTGCCAGGAAGCGTAGGCCATGATCATGGCCACAATGGCGGCGCTGGTCCAAAACCGTAGGTGGGGTTCGAACCCCAAACCGATGTCGGGAGCCAGCCGACCCCGTTGAAACCACACCAGGGCCACAAGGATGGTCAGTGACCAGGGAACGATGACCCCGAGCCGATAGGTTTGGAGACGAACCGCACCTCGCTGTGATCCATGGGACCGCATCAGTCGCATGTGCCATAGGAAGAGCGCGTATGAAGGTAGGCCCACGGTGATGATGAGGATCAGAGCGTGGTCGAGAAAGGTCGGCATGTTGGCTTTTAGCCTACCGGTTACGGCTCAAGAAGGTCGCGAATTTCTTTGCGGAGGAAGGGGGTAGGTGGATTCTCAAGAGCCTTGGTGAGGAAGGTTCTGGCTTCGTCGTCCCGATCCATAAGCTGATACAGCAAGCCAAGATGGTAGTAAACCTCGGAAAGGGTCGCACGATCCGATTCGGGAGTTCTTTCGATCACCTGAAGAAACTTGGTCTCGGCGTCTTTATATTTTCCAACCCGGAGTAGCGTCCAGCCCAAGGTGTCTAGGTGACCCAAGTTCTCCGGCTCAAGATCGTTAGCTTTCTCGGCGAGCTCGAGCGCCCGTTCGGCATCGCGGTCGGCGTCGGCGTAGACCATGGCGAGGTTGTTGTTATAGATCGAATTCTCGGGATCCATGGCCAAGAGTTTCTCACCCACGAAGATCGCGTCGTCGAAACTGCGAACGGTGGCGAGAAAGAAACTCGCCATTTCCAAGAGGTGTTGATCGGTGATCTCGGATCCATCTTGAGGAGCAAAGGTTGGGTCCACTTCGATCAAAGTTCGTAAAGCGTCGTAGCCCTGGTCATCTTTTCCGAGTCGGAGATAGGCAACGCCAAGTCGCACGAGAGCGCTAGGTTGCTTGGGCTCAAGTTCAAGATAGCGCTCGAGGTGAACAACCACCTCTCCTTTTCGGCCTGCGTCGTCGGCAAGAATACCGAGGCCCAGATAGGCAGGTGCGTAGTTCGGACTCTCTTCGATACAAGAGAAGAAGTATTTGCGCGCTAGTTCCGCCTCTCCGATACGCATATAGAGCGAACCAAAAATGCAGGCCATCTGCTCGATGCTGGCGCCCAGTTCCGCCGCCCGGGTGAGAAGGGCGATGCTTTCTGCTTCTCGTCCCGGTTCGTCAGAAAGGGTGAGTCCCATGAGCTTGAGGGCATTGTGGTTGGTGGGATCTTCTTCAAGCACCGAGTTTAGGTAGTACCGACCCTTCCGGGCCTCGCCGCGGCGCAGGTAGGTGGCTCCCAGATAGTATTGGGTCTCAACGTCGGTCGGGTTTTCCTCGTTGGCCATACGGAAGTACGCCAAGGCCTCGGTGGTTTTGTTTTGGAAGTAATAGGCCAAGGCGATGGCCTTTTTACCCTCAAAACTTCCGCCTTCTTTGACCACGTTCTCAAGAATCTTTTCGCCTTTGACATAAGACTGAATGGCGACATAGCAGCGACCCTGCAGCTCTTGATTCTCTAAGCCAAGGTCGGCATTGCCTTCCAGCAACTGAATGAGGGCGATCGCGGTGGGTTCGTAGGTTCGATCCAGGTTAAACGACTTCTCCAAGTTTTCGAGAGCGAGGTCGTCCTTCTTTTGCATGAGATAGATCAAACCGAGCCCGGTGAGAGACCGAATGTCTTCCGGATGCAACTCTAGGGAGCGCTTGTACATGACCAGGGCGGGATCGTATTGCTCGTTCATGCGAAGCGCGTCGGCTAGGGCGCGATGGGCACCGCGGACATCCGACTCTTTGCGCAAGACTTCTCGGTAAGCCTTGACCGCGTCGTCAAAGCGCTGTTCGGCCATGGCATCTTCGCCCATGCGCCAAGCCATGAGCGTCGCCTCATTCTTAAAGGGGGGCGTATCCGTGGCAAACTTCTGCGCCAAACTCCGGAGGTTTGCCAGCGCCTCAGGATGATCCGGGTTGCTCTTCAGGATGCCGCGATAGAGCTGAAGCGCCTGGGCACCAAGAATGCCGATTTCATTGTCGGGAACCTGGTTGGCGAGAAGCGCCTCGGTCATGGCTCGGGCGAGAAGGAGTTGCGTCTGCGTGTTTTCGGTGTCTAGGAAATAGGCCTGTTTGAAAACTTCGATGGCGGACAGGAAATCCGCATCTCTCATGTAGAGATCGCCATCGAAATGCAAGATTTGGATCTGGGTAGAATCAATAACGCTCTCTTCGACCGTAAAAGAGGCCTCGTTCCCTTGGGCCAGGGCTGCGGCCGGGAAGATAGAGAGAATTAGGGCCAAAAGAGCATGTTGAGAACCAAGAAGACGCATAAACATGAGCGTTGTATTCTACCTTATTCTATTCACGTTAAAAGGGCCCCGCGTTGGGGCTTTTATTTTCCGTGGTATATTGAGGCTGGTGCCGGGGTATTAGGAACACGATGCATAGATATGTCCTTATTACCCTGATTGTTATCGGATTATCCCTACCGATTCTCAGTTTTGCCAATCCAAGGGGAAATGTCCCCTTACCCACCCCCGACGGCGATTTCTTCACTCGCTTCAAGGCTAACGATGCGCCTATCGGGGGTCGATTCACCATTTTCGCCTATTTCTTGAAGGATTTGGATGCCATGATGCCCGCCCAAGATGGGCCGGGCCGATACATGCTCCTGATTTTTCGGGATTCAAACGGCAAAAACTCCTTTTTGATCCCCGCCGATTTCTCGGTGAAGGACGTCGACGGCAGAACGCTCCAGCAGGGGTTTAACCCTCTCGGTGAGGAACGCCTGGGTGGCCCCATGGGAAAAGACGATGTTCGTCGGGCCGTTTGGTGGATCCCCAAAGAGGGACCTTTGGTTTGGGAGACACCGGCCGATCTTAGGCTCTACTACGGATTCGATGGCAAAGAGTTCTATGTGCTCCCGGAAAAAGATGTGACCAAAGCCGTGAACTTGATTCCGAACGAGGAATTGGCTGCCCTAGATCTCGATCCCATGCGATCGGTGGGAGCGATCGATTGGAAGCCCGACCCTGAGGCCTTCGACAAGCAACCCGAAGTCCGCATCATGCGAGAACCCGAGTATCCCGAGAATGCGCGTCGTTATGACTTCACCGGAACGGTTCGAGTTGTAGCGCACGTGAACGAGAAAGGGACGGTCGACGATTTATTCTTGATCCAACCTGCGCCAAGCCACGATCTTAATGTGGCGGCCTTAGTGGCTATTCGCGATTGGGTGTTTCGGGCCGGTCGCAAAGACAATAGGAAAGTCGGGGGAGAAATCATCATCCCCATTCGGTTCGCAGAGGCGGAGAATAAATGAGAAGGCTTTGTTGGTTTGTTTCGATCGCCGTTTTTAGCCTGGCGGCTTTGTGGAGTGTGCCCACGACTCGGGCTCAAGAAGCTTCAACTGGGGCTCAGGATGGTTCGGCCTATCTCGCCGAGCTTTCGGTCAAGGAACTGGGCCAGGCTTCGGGAATGCGTCTTCAGTTTTTCTACCAACCGGATTTGGTCCCCACACCGGCCGGCCACTTGGTTTTTGTATACGCGGACGAGGCCTACGGTGAGGCTTCGTTCCTGGTTGCCACCGACATTGCTTTTGAATTGGGAGATGAACAGGTCTACCGGGTTGAGTTTGAGCAATGTTCAAATATGCTGGGCGATCCACTGGGTGGACGACTCAAGCCCGGGGATTCTCTCTTGGGGTTCATCATGCTCCCCTCAGCCTTACGGGTCGGAGACTTTTTTGGTGAACGAGTTTCCGAGGTCACAGTCCGCTACGCGCATCACCGCGCAAGTTTCCGCGACGCCACGTTAGAAGAAAAAGAGAACTGGACGAGTTCGATCGCGAAACCCCAGTTGATGACCGCCCTCAACCATTGGTGGGAATGGGTGCAACTCATCGAAGATGCGCCGCCCATGAACGATGGCGAAGCCCAGTTCTTTGCGGAACGTATTTTTCCGGGGCAAGGTCATATTTTGGCCCAGGAAGAAGTATCCCCAGAAGCCATTCGGAACGCCATCACCCGTGTCGGGGAGAGGCGGCTCTTAACCTCGGCCGCAACCCAACGGGTGGCCCCAAACTACCCGCAAGCCGCGCGGGCCAAGGGAGTTGGTGGGTTGGTGGTTGTACTTGTATATCTCTCGCAAAGCGGTCAGGTTGAAGACGCCCTGGTGTTGTCTTCAAGCACGGTTCATATGCTGAACATGGCCGCCCTAAAGGCCGCCACCGAGTGGCGTTTTGTTGCCGGCAAAGATAGGAATGGAAATGCCACCGACGGCTGGCGACTCCTTCCATTCCAGTTTCGCCTGGCCAGCGATGTGGAAGCGAACCCCGCGCCAGTCGCCGAAACGCCCCCTTCCGTCTTGAAGCTGTATCCCGCAGTTTATCCGGATCGCGCCCGACGCTCGCGCATTGAAGGCACGGTGGTTTATCGCGCGCGCATCGACGAGCGAGGAAAACTGATAGAGGCTTCCCTGGAAAAGGGGGTGCATCCCTTGCTCGATCAGGCTGCGTTGGTGGCTTTGGAGAAAACGCTGTTCTCGCCGGCCATGAACCGCGGTCGAGCGGTGAAGGGTGAGATCGACGTGCCGTTCAAGTTTCCCGAAGACGAAGAAAACTAGAACCGAACGACCATCGGGTCGTGGGAGGTGTTATGCCAAAAGTGCGTATTGCTTTTCAGGTCACAGGTTGGATTCAAGAAGATCCCTACGATGACGCGGGGCCAGCCCTTTCTCAGACTCTGGTTAAGAAGATTTTCAGAGGCGAGCTGAAGGCCGATAGCGAGGCCAAGCTACTCATGTGTCAGGCCGACGCCTCAAATCCCAAAGCCGGCGCCGGTTATGTCGCTTCCGAAAAGGTGGTTGGAACCTTGGGTGGGAAGGAAGGCTCCTTTGTCATGCAGCATTGGGGCGTGATGGGGGCCGACAATCCGCCTGTGGCGAAAGGGCATATTATCCCCGAGTCCGGCACAGGTGAGTTGCAGGGTATCTCAGGAACGGTTGAGTTCTCAGCCGACTCTGAAGGTGCGCACGAACTCGTCCTCGACTACACGTTGTAGTTCAGCCGACCAACTTCATCCGCTTCCTTGCAGTTTTAGATTCAGTTCCACCGCAAATAGAAATGGGCTCCCTCAAGAATGAAGGAGCCCTATCTCTTGTCCGAAGCCTATTTTCTAAGCTGTCGTCCTACTTGATGCGTGTAAGTTTGGTTGTGATCGGAGCCTGGTTTTCGATAGAAGCGCGAAGGAAGAAGATTCCGGTGCCCACATCGCGACCGGACTCGTCCCTGCCATCCCAGCGGAACTGGCTCGTTCCATAGTTCAGAGTGTCGTCGAAGATCGTGCGGACACGTCGGCCGCGAACATCGAACACTTCGATCTGCCCTTTGAACTCGCCCTGGTTCGCGTTTCCGAGCACCCCAGCTTTGCTCGCAGGTCTTGGAATGTTGACGCGGATCTCCGTGTTGCTGTGGGTGGGGTTCGGGAAGGCTCGCAGG
>JABDJR010000062.1 GCA_013003415.1 Candidatus Eiseniibacteriota bacterium
TTGGCCGGGAGAAAGAACCGGGTTTGGTTGGACTTGTAGAACTCCTCCACCTCTTCTCTTGTAGGATCTGCCTTGTACTGAACGACATCGCCAACGTAGCGCGTGGCGAGAAGCTCAGAACGAAGGGCTTCTACCCTAGCCTGTTCGGACTTGGTGAGTTTGTATCCGGCCTGCTCGGCCTTCTTTGCCCAGACGAATTGATCCATGAGACCGGTAGTGGCCATCTGCAGCTGATCGGGACTTTGCATACCCGCCTCGACCCGGTCGGGACCCGCGGATCCCTCCATATGATAGGAAACCGCCTCGGCCGTGATCTCATAGTCACCCACCTTGGCCAAAACGATATTGGCCTTCTCATCCTCAGAATGCTCTGCGCCCCCCGAGGAATTGGAGCCCGTGGCCGAGCTACTTGAGTTGGAGCTGTTCCCACTACACGAACCGAATACCACGAGCGCACTCATGGCAAGAAGCATGGTCTTTCTCATCGAACATCCTTGAGCAATGGAATTCTACTTTTTGGTGACGTTGACCTTAACGCTACCCCGCACGGCCTTGTGAAGCTTGATGGGAACATCGAACTCCCCAAGTTGCTTGATGGGGTCGTCTAGTAGAATTTTCCGTTTGTCGACTTCAACTCCCTGTGCCTTGAGAGCATCGGCAATGTCTGCGGAGGTTACAGAACCAAACATACGGTCTTCCTCGCCAACTTCGACTTCGATCCCGACGGATACGCCTTCGAAGTTTGCGGCAATTCCTTCAGCTTCGCGTCGTGCTTTGTCGTCACGGCGAGACTGCTGACGTTCGTTTTCGGCGAACACTTTGGCCCCGGAACCAGCAACAGAAATCGCTAGCTTCTTGGGAATCAGAAAGTTTCGGGCATAACCCGCAGATACCTTGATGGTGTCTCCGCGCTCACCCATTCCTTTTACATCTTCTAATAAGATGACTTGCATGATCGTTTCCCCTCTCGCCTACCGATACATCTCGTGGGTGTATGGCAAAAGAGCAAGCACGCGTGCGCGCTTAATTGCCGTGGTCAACATTGACTGGTGCTTGGTGCAGCACCCCGAAACGCGGCGAGGAACGATCTTTCCATGATCCGTAATGAACCGTTGGAGTTTGCGCTCATCTTTGTAATCCACGCGAACCACTTTTTCGAAGCAAAGCTTGCAATACTTCTTTTTGGGAACGCGAGGGCCTTTAAATCTGGCCATTTACATTCTCCCTTTCTACCGGTGTAAAACCTTGTTTATTCCGAGGGCTTCTCGGGCGCATCCTCGGAAGCCTCAGCCGTGGGGGTCGTCTCTGGAGCCGGAGCTTCCGCGACCGGAGCCGGAGCCTCAGGGGCTGGAGCCGGGGCCGCTTCGGGGGCCGGGGAGGCTTCCGCTGCCGGAGCCCCTTCGCTTCCCTCAGCTGCCTGAGCTTCCGCTTCCGCCTGGGCCATAGCCTCAAGCTCTGAGGCAGACGGACCCTCGTACACCACGGTTAGGTGACGAAGAAGATCTTCGTTCAGACGATACCGACGGTTGAGCTCGCCCAACACTTCCGTATCTCCCATGAAACGAACGAGGGTATAAATACCCTCCTTCTTCTTTTGAATCTCGTAGGCGAGCTTCCGACGTCCCCATTTCTGGACTTCGGTGATCTCTCCGGATCCGCCCGTTACGATATCTTTGATTTTCCCAACTTCAGTATCAACCTGAGCGTCTTCGACCTCCGGGTTGAGAATGAAAATGGATTCGTATTCCCGCATTGTTTTCTCCCTTGGCGAACTTCGTTCGCCTACCAAGTTGATCCGTTCCTTAGAAAGGTAATTTGTTGTGTAACGTTTGGATCAACGGTGCAAAAACGAGTGAGACGATAGCCATGAGCTTGAGCAAAATGTTGAGGGCGGGTCCGGAGGTATCCTTGAAAGGATCGCCAACCGTATCGCCGACCACCGCAGCTTTGTGGGCGTCGGAACCCTTGCCGCCTAAGGCTTTGTCGTCGCCCGTCTCGATGTGCTTCTTTGCGTTGTCCCAGGCACCACCCGCATTTGAAAGCAGGAGAGCCAAGGGAACACCCGAGATGAGAGCGCCTGCAAGCAAACCGCCCAAGGTTTCGACACCAAAAATAATGCCGACAACCAAAGGAATGGCAACCGCAAGAATTCCAGGGACAATCATCTCTTTGAGCGCAGCTTCAGTGGTAATGGCCACACAACGCGCGTACTCAGGACGAGCCGTGCCTTCCATGATGCCGTCGATCTCTCGGAATTGACGACGAACCTCTTCCACCACCGCGAAGGCGGCGCGACCCACAGCTTTCATAGTGTCGGCAGCGAAGATGTAAGGCACGACGCCGCCAATCAACAGACCCACCAACACATTGACGTTGATGATGTTGAAGTCCGCGGGTGAGAGCCCAGTCTTCTGGATGAAGGCGGTAAACAAGGCCAGAGCCGTCAAAGCGGCTGAACCAATGGCAAAGCCCTTGGCGATGGCAGCCGTGGTGTTTCCGGCTGCGTCAAGACTATCGGTGACCTCACGCACTTCCGGAGGCATCTTGGCCATTTCGGCAATACCACCCGCGTTGTCAGCGATCGGACCGTAGGCGTCGACCGAGACCGTCATTCCCGTAATGCCAAGCATGCCGATAGCGGCGAGGGCGATTCCGAAAAAGCCGGCGAGGGTGTAGGCAGCAAGAATCGCCATGGCCAAGACGACCATCGGCAGCACCGTACTCTTCATACCGATGGCAAATCCGGCAATGATGTTGGTGGCGGCACCCGTTCGACAAGCGTTTGCAATTTCACGAATGGACTTGCCCGTAGTGTAGTACTCGGCCACAAACCCAACGATCATGCCGGCTATGAGACCTGAAATCACACAGCCAAAGAGTCCCCAAACGCCTCCCTTAACCCCAACCAACTCAGCAGCCGGTCCCAGGGTGCCGCTGGTCATGTAAGTCAGGCCAGCCATACCGGCAGCAAACAGAAGCGAAGAAACAATGGTTCCATTTCTAAGAGCCACCTGGGGGTCGCCGCCTTCTTTCATACGCACAGTAAAGAT
>JABDJR010000070.1 GCA_013003415.1 Candidatus Eiseniibacteriota bacterium
CTTCTGTTGAACGGCGAGCCAGTGGCCGGACACCCGGTCGTGGCAAACCGCGGAACGACCAACAAGCTGGAAGGCAAGCAGAAAGAGTTCACGGATGAGCAAGGGCGTGTGCGCTTTGTCGTGGACGGGGCGGGGACGTGGGTCTTGCGTACAGTGTGTCTCATGCCTGCCGGTGAACCTCAAGAACCACTTTGGGACAGTTACTGGGCTGCGTATACCCTGACCATTCCTCAAAACAAATAAAAAAACCTCCCCCCGCCTGAAGCGGGGAGAGGTTTCTTGGGAAGTCTGTTCGATCAATCGAGATCGCAGCGACCGTCCCCGTCTTCGTCGGTGTTCGGGCAAGGATCGCCCTTGAAGAAGACATTGTCTGGGTCGTTGGCAGGAAGCATGCAGTCACCATGGCGCATATGGCCTTCGACTGCAGCAGTGCCGACGACAAGGGTTTTCCCTTTGTGACAGACTTGGGCTTTGTTGTCGGGAACATGTCCTTTAGCAAAGACCATGTGGGCGGCCGGAAGGGCTACCAAGAAAGTCAGAGCCAAAGAAATTGCGAGAATCCGCTTCATAGGCTGGTTCTCCTTATGTGATAAGAGAAAGGTAGTGAGTGGAGACCGGACCAGACACCCGGGACCACGGAGTCTGCTTAGATAATGGACATTACCAGATTATACGAATTGCGTAAACTTTGGCACTCTGGTCTAAGGCTAGGGTTGGTCCAGCTTGGGGTTGTGGCCATCTACGCTATCATGAGAAACCGCGTGTTCCACAAGGACTTGAAACGCCCGCAGGTTGAGGGAACGGACCCGGCGACCGTTTAAGAAAACAGTAGGGGTGGCGTCTACCTCAAGTCGGGATCCCAGCGCAACGTCCCGGGTTAGTTTCTCGTTCACCTCCGAGGAGTGACGGTCTTCGTTAAATCGTTCTAAATCAAGCCCCAAGGATTCGGCCAGCGAGGATAATTGCTCTTCGGAATGCCGAAGATTGCCGGCAAATAGGGCGTCGTGAAACGGCCAAAAGGCTTCTTGATACCGGGCAGCTTCTGCCGCGAGTGCAGCTTGGCAAGCTCGGGGATGCTTGTTCACCCCAACGTCGGGATTGCATGCGGTGCCAAGGGGAAAGTGTTTGAACACAATAGAAAGCTCGCTCGGATGGCTTTCCCTGAGCTGACTTATCTTCTCGGCAAAGGAGCGACAGCCCGGACATTGAAAACTGCTGAAAACGACCAATTCGGCAGGGGCGTTCACCGGGCCTAGTCGGGGATCTGTATCGTCGGTTAAGACCGTCATTTCAGACTCGGCCTCGTACTGCTGGATCACCTCGGCGGGAACAATAGCTCCCTCAGCCACCGCCAGCCGCAACTCCGTTTGGACCAACACCCACTGCCAGATCATGATTGCGGCCAAAGTGGCGGTCGCAAAGCCGAGACCGTACCAGCGCGCCCAGGTGTCCTCGCGGTGTCCGAGCAGCCACTGCACTCCTCTTCGGAGGCTTTGTACGCGCTCCGGTAAGGACCGAGGATCGGAGAGGTGAAGCATTGGAGCGAGCGCGACATTGATTCCATGTATAACAAGGCACACGGGGCAGAACTTAGCCTTGCCGGTTGCAAAGAGTAGAAGCAGCAAAGCCGATACTAACAGCCCGACCCCATTGAGGATTTGCGCGGCGATAAGGGATGTTCCGGAGAAGCCATTCCCCAGACTACGCCCTAGGATCAGAAGCATGGCAAGGGCTCCAAAATAAACTAGACCCCAGCCAGCAAGAGGGACCCCCAGCTGCCAGGAGGAGGGGCTGAGAAGCGTGGCGTCGCAACCCGTACCGAAAACCGCAGAACAAATGTCGATCCGGTCTGGTGCCCATTCCCCGAGTAAAGTGAATGTGCGGTAGAGGAGATATCCGGAAGCTATGAGTCCGGCTCCGATCAGGCCCCCGACGGCCAGAAGAGGCATCTGTCTTGTGGAAGTTTTCATGGGGGACAACCGTACCACGAGGTCACCACATTCTGTGCATGATCGGCTCTACCGCCTCTTTCCGTTTCAAGAACATCCCAAGATAACGAAAGGCTACGAAGACAGGGGAACCTCAAGTCGAAAGCACGCTCCTTCGCCACCGTTCCTCTCAAGGGTGACGTCACCGCCCATGTCGCGCGCAAGTCCGCGTGAGATGGAAAGCCCAAGACCGATTCCGGGATTTGGATCGGTCGGATCGCGATCACCTCGATCGAACGCGCTGAAGATGGATTTAGCGACCGTCTCGGAAACCCCTGGCCCGTGATCGCGAACTTTCAGGATGAGTGAGCCGTTGTCTTGTTGAACGGTTAGGTTCACCGCAGATGCGGTTCCGTTTCGCCCGTACTTGCCCGCGTTATCGACGAGGTTGGAGAGCACCTGGCCAATCGATTCGGCATCGACCTTCAGGGAGAGATCACCGGGAGGATCACACTGAAGGTCGAGCTGGAAGCCGGAAGCCTCGGCCTGACGATACAAGGGCGGCGTCACACGTGCGAGAAGAGCATCGAGCGTCAACGGTTCCAACGGTTGGGCTCCGTTGCTTTGCTCCAAACGCGCGTGGGTGAGTACGTTCTCAACCATTGCGGAGAGTCGCCCGGATTCGTCTTTCAAGGTTTCGAGATACTGCTGTCGTTGCTCTTCTTTCGGAACCATTCCATCAGCCAGCATCTCCGAATACATTTTGAAGGTGGTTAAGGGTGTTCGCAGTTCATGGGTCACCGCGGAAACAAAGCGCTGGCGTCTTTCGCTCAGCTCGACGCTCTTGTGTAAGGTAATACCCACCGCCAACGAGGCGACAATAGCGAGGAGCCAGGCTATACCTAGTGTGGTGCGCGCAGGCGTCAGAGCCGCGGGTGTGGGTGGATCGGGTTTCGGTGCAACCAGGGCCACAGGCACGTTAGCGAGATAGCGTTGGTCGGGATGAACCTCGGACGACTGAGGGAGCACTCGGACCAACGCGGCGTCGGCGAGAAGATCTCCGACTTGGTTCAACAGAGTTTCGCCTAGTTTGGGCCAGTCGACAAAGAAACCCTGAAACAGTTTGTCCTCGCCGATACCGACCCGTCGTACAAAAACCAGTTGATCGTTTCCCTTGTCCTCTGAGTTTGAAATCCACATCGGAATCAGGGGGCCCACATCAACTTGAATGCCGTCGGCCCAAGCTGAGCCCGGGGCCGGCGGTACAGAGCACATCGCCCGCGCTTCGTACTCGGTGTGTTCTTCGGCAGGGAGTGTTTCCGGGGCCATGGCGAGAGTGGCCAACTTGGTGGTGGGAAGCGACTCCGCCAATTCAACCGTGGTACGAACGCGCTCAAGATCGAGATACTCCGCCAGGGAATCAAGTTTTTGCTGCTTCAAGGCGAGTTCGACCGAACTGAGGGGTAACTCAAACCGACTGGGGATAGACCCTGGCGCCTGGGGCGAGGTCACTCCATTCGCTGTCAGCTGAAAGTGGAGAGGGATATAGTCGGACTCAAAGGCGAGTAGCGGGGAGAGGGAGTTTGTTTGGTCTTTGGTGAACGGCAAGTAATCCGAGTAAGGTCGCGCGGCCTCGCGACCGAGAAACACCGAAAGCCAGGAGTCCATGCGCCACAAAGCGGATTGCTGGGCTTCTTGGTGACGCGCCGCAGTCGTGGCACGAAGTTCATCGCGCTCAAGGCCGAGCATCACAACCGTGACCCAAGCTAAGGCAACGGTAACGGCTAGAACGCAGCCACCAAGTACCAGCCAGGAACGCCCGGGGGTTCTCACAGCGTGCCCTCGGCAAACATGTAACCCTTGCTGCGTACGGTGATGATCCGTTCGGGAGACGTTGGGTCGCGTTCCAGTTTCTCGCGCAGTCGACGGATGTGCATATCTACCGTGCGCGTCTCCAACTCACGGGTGTTGCCATCCCAGACATGCTGCAGCATTTCTTGGCGATCAATCGGTCGGCCGCAGTTTACGGCCAGATAGCGAATGATGTTGGCCTCGAGATCTGAGATGCGGAGCTTCGTTCCGTCACTTAGTGTGATCTCCAGCCGTTCGAAGTCCACCGTTCTGTCGGCGAAAGCTAGAGAGCGCACGTCGGTCGGTCGCTCGGCTGAGCGCCTAAGCACGGCCTCAACACGCGCAAGAAGCTCGCTTGCACTGAAGGGTTTGACCACGTAGTCGTCCGCGCCACCTTTAAGACCACGCACACGATCTTCTTCGGTTCCGCGTGCGGTGAGCATGATCACGGGGAGCCTGGGGCGTGCTTTGCGCAACTCAGTCAGAACCTCGAAGCCTTCCATGCCAGGAAGCAGAACATCGAGAAGGACGAGGTCGGGGGATGCGTCCAGCGCTGTCTCCAGACCTCGATCTCCTCGATCGCATTCCAGGACTCGATAGCCGTTAAAGTCGAGCGCATCGCACAGCCCCCGCCGGATGGCGGCATCGTCCTCGATGACTAGGATGACGGTGCGTGCCAATGTATCAATCTCCTCGACTCAAATGAGGGCGCGAAACGGTTCTGGATCTAGCATGCGGTGATCAGCAGCCATCCGTGTTAAAGCCCTTCTTCTCAGCCTGTTCACGGATCGCTCGCTTCATGGCCTCGCCCAGATCGCTCGAAGCGTACTGTTCGGCCCGAACTCGTTTGATCAGTGTCTCGCGCTGAGCACTTAGGGTCTGAATCTCAGTCTGGATTGTCTCACGTTCGCGACGCTTTTCCGCGACGTAACTGACCCGGTCCTCGTGGCTCATGGACCGTAGCAATTCTGGTAGATCGTCAACCGCAATGGAGGCGAGATCAAATCCCGGCTCGATCGAGGCGTCGACAAGGTCCCAGGAGGCATTGGTGTACAACGAGGTTCCCTTCGCCGTGATCCGGCTGCTGCATGATTGTACCCCGAGTCGGGACGCGTTTCCGTCCTGAGCCACTTGATTGGCCAGCCCGGCTGCACCCTGCGGGCCGTAAGGAACATAGGTTTGGTTCAGACGCGCGTTCAGTTCCAGGAGGGGTTT
>JABDJR010000082.1 GCA_013003415.1 Candidatus Eiseniibacteriota bacterium
GGGCACGGGAGGCGAGGGCTCAGAAAAAGTAACGTGTCGACTCCCCCACTTCCCTAACCAGGTCGCCGCATAAACCATGGGAGACTGAGCCGCTTGCGACATATAGGCCGCCCCAATGCGAACTCGCATGGGGAGATTCATGAATTCAATGGCAACCGTATTCTCGGCCGTGTCTTCCCCAACGTTGTTGGCGATATCGACGAAGATGACAATAGCACCCCCTCGCTTCAAGATACGCATCGCTCGAAGCAAGCTCGATTTATGATCCGAAGGCAACACCGTGACATTGCTCCCAAGGGCTTTTCCGGCCTGGGCCCAGCTCTCGCCGCGCATGGCAAAACTCGGAGCGGCAAAGATCCCTATTTCCCCAAAGGCCCTCGCTACGGCAGAGGTCATGAAGTGATAAGGGCCAAGGTGAACCCCGCAGATCACCGCTCCCTTTCCCGCCTTGGCTAGGGGAGCCAGATGTTCGATTCCCGGTGTGTTGTGAAGGCTGGTTTCGTTCACAACATTGAGGTTGGTGCGCTTGATAACAAGGTGATTGCGGAGGGCCTCGCCGGCCATTCGCTTGAGTTCGTCGGAGGGAAGGGTTTTACCGTAGACAAAAGCCAGGGAAACCGGGATCAACTTGAACAGCGAGTCCTTGCGCACCTCGTTGTACTCGACTCTCGCACGCATGACGCGGGCCCAATGTCGAAACAACTCTCCTGGGGTTTGTGCGCTCACACGATTATCCTTTTTCGGGCGCGCTGGCTTGGGACTCAGGCTTGGATTGAGGCGAAAACGTAAACCAGACCATACGAAGCCCGGCAACAAACAGGGTCACCGCCCCAATCATAGCGAATGCGAGAAGCAAGATCATCCCGGCCAAGACGACAGGGTGCCCCAACCACCCCTCCCCCGCTGAACCGGTGGAAAGCTTGCCCCACAGCTCTTGCACTCCAGCCAGGGCTCTGGGAATAAAACGACTCCCGACCCACCAGGCGAGCCAGGCAAAGTATCCAAGACTTAGCCAAGCATAGAGACGAACCCACTTCGACTCACCGGAATCTTGGCCACCTTTGACGGCGGCACGAAGCACGTGGCGGGAGTTTTTCCGAAGATCACTTCGATCCAGTAGATCGCTAGCTACCCAATAACCATCGAGGCGAAGGAAGGGGTTCAGGTTGGCAAGAACGCCGGCATAAATGAGGACCGCACTTTGGGCCCACACGATCTCCTGGGTAAATGCGTAACCAACCACACAAGCAGCCGCAAAAATAAGATGAAAGTAGATCCCACCCAAATCGACAATCACCCGCTGCTTTTGCGAGAGGAGCCAGCTGCGGGAAACATCAGAGTACATCACCGGAAACATTCGATAGAAACCAAAGCCTACCGCGCCCGGAGACTGACCATAGGCCCGCAACGCTGAAATATGACCGACTTCATGCCATAGCGTGCTCACCGTGTAAACCAGAATGGGAATCACCCAGAGTCTCGGGTCAGTGAAGGAGGGAAGCGTAGGGAGCTTTAAAAACACAAATCCAAGATGGAGCAGCAGAAGAAGTAATGAAGTCACCGCCAAAAAGGAAGACTGGTACAGCTTAGAAAAGGCAGACCCTACGCGATTGGCGGCTGAAGCAGATAACACAGGCACCCGAAACCACATCGGAGATTTGGCGGCTCGTTCCGTGGGTCGCGAACCCTCCACAATCACAAGGTCGGAAAAGTTCTGCCTCAGAAGTCGGTGCAGGGAATCAGCATCGATGGCGGGATGACCTTGCCCGCCGTGAAGACGGCTGATCTCTTCAAGAGTCCGCTTACCGTCGATGAGTTGAAGCAGGTCGCGAACCATGGAGGGGATGACGAAATATCGGTCAGGGGGCGCAAAAACGCGAAACGACCCTGCAGGATCGGCGTGGGTCGAAAACTCTAGTCCGGAAACAGGTTCTGGGACAATCATGTTCGCGTTCATAGGAGCCTAGTACGAAAAAGGAGCTCCCTCAAAAGAGAGAGCTCCCAAACTATCGGTCAAGACCTGGATCTGCTAGGTAGCGAGGTCTGAACAGTCGCTGCACCAGTAGAGCCAGTCCGACGTACCGAACAGCTCGCGACGATCTTCGATTTCGTTAATCTCGTAGGACTCAAAGAGCTCTACCTTCTTATCTTGGTTATCCACTCGCCCTCCGTTTTGAAGCTCAAGCACTTATTTTAGCTAAAGCTGTTTACTCACTGTCGAAACCGCCATCGGAACAATCGCTGCACCAGTAAAGCCAGCTGGAACCGTCAAACAGTTCGCGTCGGTCTTGGATCTCAGTGATTTCGTAGGACTCAAAGAGCTCTACTTTCTTATCTTGGTTTT
This sequence comes from Candidatus Eiseniibacteriota bacterium, assembly GCA_013003415.1. Classification (GTDB taxonomy): domain Bacteria; phylum Eisenbacteria; class RBG-16-71-46; order JABDJR01; family JABDJR01; genus JABDJR01. The sequence continues at coordinate 2,345 of JABDJR010000082.1, forward strand.
CCATTTGCCCTCCGCGGGCTTCATTCCAGAAAGTGAAGCCCACTCTACTCAGAATCTACAACGACGCTAGGAACATTCCCTCGAGAGGTCCGAGCTGCTAAAGAGTTCACGGCGATCTTTGATCTCCGTAGCGGTGTAAGACTCAAAGAGTTCTACTTTCTTAGTCTTGGCTTCGTTCTTGGCCATATTTGCCCCCACTGAAACGGGTTCAGTTGCTTTAAGAAAAGAGCAATCCGTCCAGATCATTGTCCTGATCCCATTGCCCTGAGTCGCGACAGAGACTAGCACCTACCTTCGGAATTGCTCAACCCCCTGTGACTAACCTCTTTTCACTCACTAGAATCCTCATAAACAGCTGGTAAACAACACTTTAGGACCCAAACTACGAGCCCGCGGGCTGGCCCCAGAAACGGTCTGGAAAATGCTACAATGGCCTTCCCCCGTGACAATACCGCTTTTTTTCCAGGAGAAATCGATGTCCGCACCTTTCACTTATCAACCAGGCCACTTTTGTTGGACCGAAATTGCCACTCGCGATATAGACGGAGCCAAGAAGTTCTTTACCGAGCTTTTCGGCTGGCAAGTCCAGTCTGTACCCATGCCCGGGGAAGCCGGCACCTACCACCTCATGCAAATTGACGGCAAAGATGTTGCCGGCCTCTATGAGATGAAAGGCGACATGTTCGAAGGGGTTCCCCCTCACATGTCCTCTTACATCTGGACCAACGACACCGACGCCACGGCAGCCAAAGTTAAGGAACTCGGGGGCACCGTCGTAGCAGAACCTTTCGACGTGCCGATGGTTGGCCGCATGGCCGTCTGCCAAGACCCAACTGGGGCTACCTTTAGCTTGTTCCATGGCGATCCTCACCCGGGCGCAGCCCAAGGG
>JABDJR010000087.1 GCA_013003415.1 Candidatus Eiseniibacteriota bacterium
GTGCGTGGCGTCACCGTAGGACCACCCTCACTAGAAGACGTGTTTGTCCAACTCACTGGCCGAGGGTTTGAAGAAAAACAGGACGAAGCGGAAGAGGTGAAGTCATGAACCTACTCACCGCAAGTGGCAGCCTCTGGCTCCGTGAAATCGTTCGCTTCTTTAGACAGCCCAACCGCGTGGTTGGTGCGATTGGAACCCCGCTCTTGTTTTGGTTCGTGATCGGTTCGGGTGTAGGAGATTCCCTTCAGACCGGCGACGAGAACTACCTCAACTTCATGTTCCCGGGCATTCTGCTCATGATCCTTCTCTTTACCGCTATCTTTGCCAACATCTCCATCATTCAGGATCGCCGCGAAGGGTTTATGCAGTCGGTGTTGGTAGCGCCGGTTTCCAGGTTGGCCATCGTCCTGGGAAAAGTCCTGGGCGGCACCAGCCTTGCCTTCTTACAGTGCTTACTGCTTCTGGCGTTTCTACCCTTGTTGGGTATCAAACCAAGCATGGGCTCCCTCGCCGGTCTCCTGGGAGTGTTGGCCATCACCGGAATTGCCATGACCGCCCTTGGATTCTTGCTTGCCTGGCGTATGCAGTCGATTCAAGGTTTCCACGCCATCATGAATCTTCTGCTCTTACCGATGTGGGTGCTGTCGGGGGCGCTCTTTTCCATGGAAACCGCCGCTCCCTGGATCCGCGCGCTGATGAAGGCCAACCCCTTCAGCTACGCCCTAGACGCCTTCCGCTACTTCATGGGCGCCGAAGCTTCCATGCCGATCGCGACGTCCTTGAGCGTCATCACCCTGACCGCCGTGGTGTTGATCTTCTTATCCGTGCTTCTGGTGCACCGCCCCACGAAGGCCATTGAGGGATAGCAACATGAAACCCATTTTGACTTTGGCGTTTCTTGGAATCTTAACTCTGGCCGGTCTTCTCTTTGCTTGGTCCAAGATCAACCAACCTGACATTTTGCCGGTTCTTGGTACGGCTCCGAGCTTCACGCTCACCCAAGCCGACGGAAGCACGTTTTCTAGCGATGAACTTGCGGGCGATGTTTGGTTGGCGGATTTCTTTTTCACGAGCTGCGGAAGCATCTGCCCAACCCTGACCGCTCGGATGAGCGAACTTGAAGATACTTTCGAAGGTCTCAACGGCTGGAAGTTGATTTCTATTTCCGTCGACCCGGAAAACGACACCCCGGAGGTCCTGAGCGAGTACGCTCGAGAGCATGACGCCAACCCGGAGAATTGGATTTTCTTGACCGGCGAGAAAGATGAAGTCCACGAGCTGGTTCGGAAAGGATTTCTTCAGCCGGTTGAAGAAGTGACCAACCAGCCCGAACCTATCCTTCACACCTCACGCATTGTGCTTGTTGATCGTGAAGGGCGGTTTCGCGGATTCTACGACGCCCTTGATCCGGAGTCGGTTGTTGAACTCACCCTTGATTCCGTGCGGTTGATTGAAAACCGCGAACCTTAAGTCACGAAACAGCGCTCCGGCGCAGGAACAGATCCATGGGAATTCACGACCTTCCCACGCTAAATGCAACTCTGAATGGCCTGGCCACAGTCTGGCTGATTCTTGGGTTTACCTCCATCAAGGCAAAACGTATCGAACGCCATCGCAAGTTCATGCTCTTGGCCTGCGTCACATCCATCCTGTTTCTGGTGAGTTACTTGATCTACCACGCCAATACCGGTGCCAACCGCTTCCAAACCCCCGGGGCCTGGCGGACTCTTTACCTGGGTATCTTACTCACCCACACGATCCTCGCCGCCGTGGTTGGCCCCATGGTCATCATCACCCTCTTCCGCGCGCTTCGAAACGACCTAGCGCGTCACAAGAAGCTCGCCCGCTGGACCTGGCCGATCTGGATGTATGTCTCCGTCACCGGCGTGGTGATCTATTTCATGCTCTACCACCTCGATCCCAGGCTCTCCAGCTAGCGCCCTACCTCGACCCTGGCCATTCCATGCGGTAAAATTTCGACGTCCTTTTTTAAAAGCCGACAGGAGAGAATCAGATTATGACGACCATCGAAGCCCTTGGCCGCGCCCTCGATTTGGCTGCGGAAATCAGTGACATTGAAAGTGCCGAAGCTTTATTGAGTTGGGATCAAGAGACCAAAATGCCCAAGAAGGGGGTCCAAGGTCGCTCTAAAGTTTCAGCGACCCTCGCCGGATTGCACCACGAAAAGCTGACCCAATCGGAGATTGGGGACCTGCTTAATCGTCTCCGAACCGATTCCAGTCTCGAAGACGAAGCTAAAGCTCAGGTCGTGGACATGTGCCGCTCTTACGATCGGGCCACGAAGATCCCCTCCGAGTTGGTAAAGCGATTTGCAGAAGTAAGATCGCAATCTACTGCGGCATGGGCACAGGCTCGCGAAGCAAAGAACTTCACCAAATTCGCACCCCATCTTGAAGAGGTCGTCTCCGTAACCCGCGAACTCGCCGAAGCCATCGGCTACGATTCTCATCCTTACGACGCGCTAGTGGAAGAGTACGAACCCGGCGCCACCATTGAAGGGATCACGCAAGTTCTGGAAGAAGTAAAATCTTTCTTGGTTCCTTATGTTCAGAAAATCGGAGAGTCAGGAAAGAAAGTCGACTTGAAGCTGGTGGAAGGTCCCTACGACGTGGCCAAACAGGAAGCCTTCGGGCGCGAAGTTGTTTTGGCCATGGGATTCGATCTTGAAGCAGGACGCATTGACCCTTCGGCCCACCCCTTCTGCAGTGGCATCCATGGCGGCGATGTTCGCTTGACCACTCGATACAAAGGCGATATCCGGGTTGGCCTCTACGGCACTATCCATGAAGCCGGGCACGGACTTTACGAACAAGGCGTGGCCGACTCCATCCGGCGCACCCCTATCGGCAGTATCAAATCTTTGGGCATTCACGAGTCCCAGTCACGACTTTGGGAAAACAACATCGGGTTGGGTCGATCTTTTTGGACCGGGTTCTACCCCTCGCTCCAAAAACACTTCCCCGAACAACTCGGTTCGGTTGCCCTCGACGACTTCTATAGCGCGGTGAACGATGTGCGCCCCACCTTGATTCGGATCGAAGCCGACGAAGTGACTTATAACCTTCATATTGTGATTCGATTTGAAATCGAAAAGCTTCTCATGGAAAACAAGGTCGCGATTCGCGATCTCCCTGAACTTTGGAACAGCAAGTACAAAGAGTATCTCGGAATTACGCCCCCCTCCGACGATGTGGGTGTATTGCAGGACATTCATTGGGGCTCAGGGCTCATGGGATACTTCCCAACCTACACCCTGGGTTCGCTCAATGCGGCCCAGTTCTGCGAGGCTGCCCAGAGGGACATTCCCGATCTGGAAGCCAGAATCGCAAAGGGCGAGCTAAGCCCTCTGAAAGACTGGCTGGTGGAGAATGTACACAAGTGGGGCAGCCGGTTTAGTCCGGAAGAGCTGGTCACCAGAGCAACCGGTAAACCAACTTCCGCAGAGCCGTTTATTCGTTATATCCGCGAGAAGTACGACGCTCTCTACAACCTCTAAGCCAAGCTAAATGGGGCTAGGCCCTAGAGAACATCTTCTCGACCGCCTCCACCGATTTGGGTAGAGCGAAAACCACAACTCGATCTCCATCCTGAACGTGGGTATCCCCACGGGGGATGAGCACGTTGTTGCCGCGAATGATCGCTCCGATAATGGCGTGCCTGGGAAAACCGACGTCGATGAGAGGGCGTTTACAGATGAGAGTGTCGCCTTTGGCGACCAGCTCCAACGCCTCGGCCTCGTTTTCTTTGAGCTGGGCGAAAGAAACGATCTCGCCTCGTCGCACGTAACGCATGATTGCGGAAGCCGTGTTGAGTCGAACCGAAATCGCGGCGTCGATGCCTAGAGCGTGCACCAGGGGAACGTAATTCTGGCGGCGCATGAGGGAAATGGTTTTGCGCGCGCCCAAGTGTCGAGCCAGAAGACACGCCATCACGTTCGTATCTTCGTCGTTACTTGCGGCAATCAGAGCATCCATCTCATCGATGCTCTCACTCTCAAGGAGTTCCGAGTCGGTGGCGTCCCCATGAAGGACCATCACACGATCGAGAGTTTCCGCAGTTCGCTCCGCTTTCAGCTTCTCGATTTCGATGATCTTGACTTGGACTTTGTCGTCGGACAGGTGCTTGGCGAGGTGTCTTGAGATGGGGCCGGCGCCAACAATCATCACGTTCTTGATTGGGGAAATGTCATAGCCCAGCTGTTTCATGATGGACGGCATGGTGTTGCTTTCACCCATGATGAAAACGTGATCCTCAGGTTTTAGCTTAGACTCTCCATCGGGAATGATCGTGCGCCCATCCCGGACGATGGCTACCACCGTGGCGGGCTCGGTTCCGAGTCGGTTTTCAACCTCCTTCAAAGGGATCCCGAGGATGCTGCTGTTCTCCGAAACGTAAAGACCGACCAGACGAACTCGGGCGTTTCCAAAGTCGCTAACATCACTGGCTCCGGGAAGCGAAATAAGACGCTCAATCTCAAGAGCGGCTGCGAGGTCGGGATTGATCATGATGTCGACCCCAACTTGGCGCAGGGATCGGCCCGTGCCTTCGTTGTAGTGATCCGTGTCCTTGACCCGCGCCACGCGCTTCCCGATACCCATCGTTTTGCCGGTGACACAAGCGACGATGTTCACCTCATCGAGGTCGGTGACCGCAATCAGCATGTCGGCACCCTGGCAACCGGCCTGATCGAGCACCTTGGCACTCGCCCCGTTGCCTCGAATGACCAGAGCGTTCAGGCTCTCCTCTGCTATTTCAGCTTTCTCCGGGCTTTTCTCGATCAGCACCACATCATGACCCGCCTCTGAAAGATGGGACGTAATGTGGGTCCCAACTTCTCCTGCCCCGATAACGATGACCCGCATCCGATTCCTTTCCTGACGCGCCCCAAAAATGTGGCGCTTAAAAACAAGCCTAGGATGGTATCAAAACTGTCGCGGATGGCCAGAGGGATCCGTTTACCCGGCTAAACAGATCAATTACAATAAGTTACTCCACCAGGCAAAGGAGTTCAGGTGAAACAACATCAGGAAATCCAACGGGTCAGCGCATCCGGACGCGGGCTCCACGAGATCACTCGAGCCGTGGCGGAAACCGTTCAAAAGTCCGGGGTTCGCACAGGTCTCTGTCATGTTTTTCTCCAACACACCTCAGCCAGCCTAACCATCCAGGAAAATGCCGACCCTTCAGCCCGACGGGATCTTGAAGATTGGTTCGAGCGAAACGTTCCCGATGGAGATCCCAACTACACCCACACCGCCGAGGGTCCCGACGATATGCCGTCACACATACGGGCCGCCCTTACGTCCACCTCAGAGACCATCCCCGTGGTCGACGGCCGATTGGGTTTGGGAACCTGGCAGGGGTTGTATCTCTTTGAGCATCGGTTTCACGGCTCAGGAAGACGCGTGGTGGTCCACGTCATGGGCGACTAACCCTCGATGACAGCATCAAGTTCTTTTAAAACCGCCGCATCGCTTTCCACATCGCGGTGAGCCAGCAAGACCGCACGGGACTCCCCAAGCTCCCCTAAAGCCCATACCGCATGCCCACGAACAATCGCTGAATTGTCCCTAAGAGCCAACTTGAGCGCCTCAAGGGCGGGTTCCGTTACCGGACGCGCATTCCCCAAAGCGATGCAAGCGTTGCGGGCCAGACCCTCGCGCTTTGCCCGCGTCACCGGGGTCCCACTAAAGCGCGCATAAAAGGTCTCCTCATCCATCGACACAAGTTCCTGCAAAAGCGGAGCTACCAGTTCAGGACGAGGTTTGAAGTCAGCCTCTCGGCTAACTTGGGCGAACCGATTCCAGGGACAAACATCAATGCAGTCGTCACACCCGAACACATGCTGCCCCATCAGAGGCCGAAGCTCCGGATCGATAAACCCACGATGTTCGATCGTGAGATAGGAAATGCATCGTCGGGCGTCGAGTTCATAGGGTGCGGGAAAGGCTTTGGTGGGGCAAATCTCAAGACAGTTGGTACAAGTCCCGCAGCGATCCACGTGAGGCTCGTCTGCGGGCAGATCGAGATTCGTGAGAAGTTCCCCGAGCAGCAACCAAGAACCAAACTCCGGACTTACGAGGTTGGTGTGCTTTCCTCGCCAACCAATCCCCGCGCGCTCTGCCCAGAGCTTTTCTAGGACAGGGCCTGTGTCTGTATAGGTTTTGATGAGGGCCTCGGGAAAAGTTTCCGCAATCGCCCGAGAAAGCCTGCGAAACTTTCCCGCAAACACTTTGTGGTAGTCTCGCCCTTGCGCATATTTCGCAACAACTCCTCGAGTAGGTCGCTCATCGACCCATGCCTGGTGACTCGTTCCACCGGAAGGAAGTTCTTGGTAGGCATAGTTCAACCCCACGGAAATGACGCTTTTTACCTCGGGGAG
>JABDJR010000088.1 GCA_013003415.1 Candidatus Eiseniibacteriota bacterium
GTCCAACCCAAATCGAAACCCTTTCCCTCCCCCGGATTGTGGATTCTTTGGACCCTTTTGGGAATCGGGGTTGTATTGCGGTTCACAGGCAAGCTGATCCTGTTTCCCACCGAGGGGGCGACCCCATGGATCGCCCTGAGCCGCTCCGACTTCAATCCTACTTTTTGGACCATCGTCGATTGGGGAAAGGACTTTCATGTCCTCCACCCCATCAGCGGTATTATTCTGGTTCTGATTCTCACGCTCTGCTACCGCCCTCTGGACAAACCGGCTAAATAGCGACATCAAAGCCGCTTAATTGATGCTGGCATAACCTCCTTCAGGCCTATATGCTTTTTTTCTCATCTAGAAAAAATGGCCAGTTCCAAGGAGACGGGGATATTGGAAGAGGTCCTTCTTCACTACAAAATTAAGGGAAAGCTCGGCGAAGGCGGTATGGGCGAGGTGTTTCTTGCCGTAGATACCAAACTCGATCGAGAAGTTGCGCTCAAAATTCTACCTAAGGAATTCTCTGAGCACTTCGAGCGTCTGGCGCGCTTTGAGCGTGAAGCCAAGGTATTGGCTTCCATCAACCATCCCAACATCGCTGCCATTTACGATATCGAAGAGGACAAAGGTCAAAAGTTTCTGGTTCTGGAAATGGTTCCCGGAGACGACCTATCGGTTCAGCTTAAAAAGGGCACCTTCGACCCCTCGACATCCATCCAAGTCGCCTGTGAGATTGCGGCCGCCTTGGAGGCCGCTCACAAACAAGGCATCATCCATCGCGACCTAAAACCGGCCAATGTGAAGGTCACTCCAGAAGGCAAGGTCAAGGTTCTCGACTTTGGCTTGGCAAAACCCACCATTGAGGCCGGCGATGTCGATCTCTCCAAATCCCCAACCATTGCCGGCACAGGAGCCACCGTGGGCTCAGTGATTATGGGGACCGCGGCCTACATGAGCCCCGAGCAGGCTCGGGGACAGCTGGTCGACAAGCGCACCGACATCTGGGCTTTCGGGTGCGTCCTTTACGAATTGCTAACGGGTCGCAGAGCGTTTCGCGGTGAGACCTCTACCGACATCATGGTTTCCATTCTTGAGCGGGAGCCCGATCTTTCGGAGTTGCCTCGGGTCACGCCTCACACTGTGAAACGCATCCTTAAGCGTTGCTTTCAAAAGAATGTCAATCGGCGCTATCACGACATTGCCGACGTGCGCATCGAACTCGAAGACATTCTTGCCGGCAACGAAGAAGAGCTTCCAGTTGCCTCGGCGGCTCAAGCCATTCCCAGCCGCGGCCCCTCTGTGGCCTGGTGGATTCCTCTCTTGGCCCTTCTTGCCGGGCTTGCGGGAGGCTTCGTCATGCGAGGCGGAGGCGGAAGTGAAGAGGGCGAAATTCAAATTTCAAACCCCTTGGCCCACCTCTCGCTCAGCCGCCCCGCTGGCCATCGACTTCCTATTGAAACCAACAAACCGCTGGCCGTCTCGCCCGCTGGAAGCATGGTCGCCTATATCGCCCGCGATACCGACGCCGAAAGCGAAAGCAATACCCCTCGCGTCTATGTTCGTTCCTTGGACAAGCTTGACTCGCGCCCGGTTACGGGGACGGAAGGTGCACGAGCCGTCTCGTTTTCAGCCGACGGCAACTGGCTGCTCTTTTCAGCCCCCACCAACGATCGATCCGACCAGTTTTCGATTAAACGGGTTGCAGTCGATGGAGGCGCAGCTATCAGCCTGGCTACGGGAATTGGTGAAGACGATTTAGCAACCTCAAGCTTTCCCGGACAAACCCTGCTCATTACAAACTCCGGGAAGTCATTAACTCTCGCCGACGTAGATGGCCAGAATCAAAAGACACTTGTAAACCTAAATCCTGGGCCGTCCTATCTAGGTTTTCCCCAGACTCTCCCCGGTGGCGAGTTTGCCATTTGTTCCGTTTTTAAGATCGGATCCGAGACGACCGAGTTTTCAACCGTGCTCGTAAACATCGAAACCCTCGAGCTCTCCACCAACTTCTTGGAAAACTCAACCCAAGCCTGCTACAT
>JABDJR010000096.1 GCA_013003415.1 Candidatus Eiseniibacteriota bacterium
GTTGCTGTTGGGCGGCGGGAGGCGAACGTTGTCGGTGCATCCCGACAATCAGGACGACCCGGACAACCGGGGCAACCCGGGCAACCTGGACGACCAGGGCCTAAAACAGATCGCCTCTTTTTCTCCCCGACCCTTTCCCGTGTGGAACCTCGAAGTTGCCGAGGGAGCGCTGGAAAGAGAACTCTTCCTGTTGCACGGTCAAGGCGATCTCATCGTTCGCTACCAATGGCAAGGAACAAGCTCCGTAACCCTTGAGCTTCGTCCTTTGCTTGCCTTCCGCTACTACCACGACACCGGAGCCTTATCAGAAGCAGAGCTAACGGTTCGAGAAGTGCGTCCTGGTATGCAAGAATTCTCTGCACGAGACATGCAGTTTTGCTTGGAAGCACCCGGATTCGAACACGACCCAAAAAAGTATCCTCCCCATCGTTACGACACAGAAACCTACCGAGGACTGGATGACGAAGAAACCTTGTTCTCACCGGGTTTCTTTCGCATGGAACTCATCCCCAAGGAAGATGTGTTTCTCCGTGCGAGCCTGGAGCCCCGAGCCAAAAGCGACTTTGCGGCCCTTCGCAAACAGGAACTCCGCCGCCGCGATAGCTTAAAGGTTTCGGTTTTGAGCCGTTTTCCCGGTTTGGAACCTCTCGCCCAGGCCGCAGACCAGTTCCTGGTCCAACGCAGCGGCAAAAACACGGTGATCGCCGGCTATCCCTGGTTCACCGATTGGGGGCGCGACACCATGATTGCCTTACCCGGGCTAACCCTGGCCCGTGGTCGCAGTGACTTGGCGGTTGAGTTGATCCAAACCTTTGCCGCCCATCTGAAAGAGGGGCTCATTCCGAATCGTTTCCCCGACGAAGGAGAAACACCCGAATACAACACCGTCGATGCAACCCTCTGGTTCGCGGTGGCCATTTATCAAACATGGCTTGAAACCGAAGACCCGGGCTTTCTAGACGAGATGCTTCCTCATCTAGAAGCAGTGTACGAACACCATCGGCGTGGAACCTTGCACCGCATTCACGTGGACAAGGACGGGCTCCTCTTTGCCGGGGAACCTGGCGTGCAACTCACCTGGATGGACGCCAAGGTCGACGACTGGGTTGTCACACCGCGCATTGGGAAGCCAGTAGAAATCCAGGCGCTTTGGTTTAACTTTCTTCAGATTATGAACGCCTTGAGTAACGCTCAAGGCAAGCCGGATCCAAAGTGGCTTGAGCATGCCCACCGCGTGCAGGAATCTTTTAATCGCTTTTGGAGCGAAGCAGATGGATACTTCGCCGATCTGATTGACGAGAACAACGACCTGGACCGATCACTTCGGCCCAACCAACTCTTTGCCCTCTCTCTTCCTTTTCCCTTGTCAAACAAGGGCCAGGCCCAATCGGTGTTGTCCGCGGTGCGGGATCATCTCTTAACTCCCCGAGGTCTTCGTTCTCTTAGCCCGAACCACAAAGACTTTGAGCCTGTTTATGGCGGTGACCGTCGAACCAGGGACGCGGCCTATCATCAGGGGACGGTTTGGGGCTGGCTCACCGGGCCCTACATGGGAGCATTACTTCGCTTCGGAGGCGAAGAAGGTTCACGGGAAGTGGAGGCACTTCTGCGGGATTGGGCGGAACATCTGAGGGAAGGGTGTTTGGGCCAAGGCTCGGAAGTGTTTGATGCCACCGAGCCCTTCGCTCCACGGGGATGTTCGGCTCAGGCGTGGACGGTGGCAGAACTGATCCGCATCGCAAGGGAGATGGCCTCTAGAACTTAGGCGACTCCGAGATTGTACTTTAGCAAGATGGAGATTTTGCTGAGGCCTTAGTCGACGTAGAAGAGGCCAACCGTTCCGTTGAATTCATCTTCCACCGAGGTGAGCCCCGGCGGCGCTTTCCATGCATCGCCGTCAACACGGAAGCAAACTCGATGGGCACCTGGCTGGATGACAAGCTGCACTTCCCATAAGCCATAGGCCACCGACTTCATGGGAAGGGGCGTCCAATCGGTGAAGTCTCCCATGATCTCAACCTGGGTTGCTTCGTCCGAAAAGATACGCAGACGTTGGAAACCTTGAGGATCGTCAATCACGGCGAAGGGTTCCCACTCCGAAAGGCCACCGCTGTCCAAGCCCGAATCGACGATTTGAAACTCAGCCCCAAAGTGGACGAAGGTGCGGTCGGGCAGGTTGATTTCGGGTTCGGAAGGTTGGTGCCCGATGCCCATCAGAACAGAAACCTGATCCGAAACGCGATAGGTGGCCCCCACATCACCCCAGACTTGGTTATTGCCGTGAGACGCGCCAAACCGAACTCCAGTGCCGAGGGAAAAATCCCAAGCGCCGCGCTTGACCAAAAACCCCACCGTGGAGTTGAAGTAGCTGTGGTGATTCACCAAATTAAAAACAAGATCGTCGGTGCTCTCGGGATTGTCTGGGGGAAGGAAATCTTCCCCAAACATAGTCTGGGTGCGCTTGGTAAATAAGAGCCCATGAATGCCAAGATCGATTTCCATACCTAGAGCGGAAACGCGCGTCCCTAAACCGGCTTTGGAGTAAGCCTGCCACTTTTCACCGTTCCAACCGCGTCCGTACACTCCCGTCGCCCAGGCGCGTTGGTTGAGCGGGGTGGCCTTACCTCCAAACTCAAAGCGTTTTCGGTAGAACAGGCGCTGCGTCCATTGGCTACTGGCCAGTGCGGTGGCGTCCCAGCGAATATTGCCACCGCCGGCGGTCCCTACCGAGGCATTGAGAACACCGTCTAAGCGCCAGCGTTCCCGAAGATCGTTTCGGGCAAAGCCCCGGGCGTGGATTTCAAGGAAACTGTTTTCAAGGAGGAGATCGGGGGCAAAGAACCAAGAGC
>JABDJR010000125.1 GCA_013003415.1 Candidatus Eiseniibacteriota bacterium
ATCTTGTTCTGAGTCAGATCGGTCACGATCTCAATCAGACTCTGGTCATCATCATTTCCAAATCGGGTGGGACGAAAGAAACGCGGAACGGCCTCTTTGAAATTCAGAGCGCCTTCGAAAGGCTGGCTCTCGACTTTTCCCGTCATGCCGTGGCCGTAACCGGCAATGGAAGTCAGCTCGATGACTACGCTCGGGAGCACGAGTTTCTAGAGGTGTTCCCCATGTGGGATTGGGTGGGAGGGCGAACCTCCGAGTTTTCCGCCGTGGGATTGCTTCCCGCTGCCCTTCAGGGAATTGATATCGGAGAAATGTTGGAAGGCGCTGCCGCCATGGATGTGGCCACACGCGAATCCGACCCCTGGAAGAACCCCGCTGCTCTCCTTGCTGCCATGTGGTATTTCACCGGGAACGGCAAGGGTGACAAACAAATGGTGGTCTTGCCTTACAAAGACAGGCTGCTCTTGTTCAGTCGCTACCTGCAACAACTGGTCATGGAATCGATTGGCAAGGAGCACGATCTGGACGGCAAGGTCGTGAATCAGGGGATTGCGGTGTACGGGAACAAAGGTTCCACCGATCAGCACGCCTACGTGCAGCAGTTGCGCGATGGTCGCTCCGACTTCTTTGTTACGTTTATTGAGGTGCTCAAAGATCGCCTGGGCGAGTCTATGAAGGTCGAAGAAAACGTCACCGCCGGGGATTACCTGCTTGGGTTTTACCTGGGGACGCGCGCGGCGTTGCATGAAAAGGGCCGTCAGTCCATTACCGTAACCTTAAGCGAGGTCTCCGCGCGCTCGGTGGGGATGCTGATTGCGCTCTATGAACGAACGGTGGGACTTTACGCCAGCCTCATCAACGTGAATGCCTACCACCAGCCTGGTGTCGAGGCCGGGAAGAAGGCCGCGGGTGAAGTGCTCAAGGTTCAGGGGAAAGCGCTGGCCGCCATGCATGCGCACACCGACCGTACTTGGGATTTAGAAGCTTTGGCGGCAGAAGCGGGGGTTGAAGATGTGGAGACGCTCTTCAAAGTCATGGAACACATGGCCTCCAATCCCGATCACGGCGTGCAGAAAACAGCCGGGTCGGTTCCTTGGGAAGCTACCTACAAACTCTCAAGGCAATCGCTGTAGGTTATCGAAGGAAGCCCTTCTGAGCGCGTACTCTCGTGCGTAGCGCATCCTGGCACACGCGACAGAAGGGTTTGTCCAAAGACCGCATGATGCAGTTGGGCGATGCCCGATAGAAGTCGGCCCCGCGCGTGTCCATGAGACCGCACTTAACGAAGGACCTGTCGTTTGCGTCAGCTCCCGCTTCCAAGTTTTGGCAGCCCCAAAACAGCCCTAGAGTGGTGTCGGACAGCGACTCGACCCCAGGAATCACAGGCTCACAGGGGAATTGCACGCAGTTGGTGTCGGAGGAATTCGAACACCTTCCTTTGAGCGGATCATCTACATGGTGCTGAAACTTAAAAGTGCCGTCGGGGTTGAGTTCATCGGGGTGAGCCAAGTGTTTCCAGGGAACGGTTCCGTTTTTAATATCACTTGCCCGGGCTAGATTCGGATACACCCACCCGTGGTCGTCGAACCCGCTGACATACTCTTCCGCGAGCAGTCCGACTCCATGACCAATCTCATGAAGCGCGGTATGCACAAAATCCTTAGGCACACCGTTGGGATCGGAAGTGGTCGAAGCGGTGACGAAAGAGAGACCGAGACCAGGTAGTCCACTGCCCCCGTCGCCGGGACAATTTGCAATCACGATGGTGATTCCTACCGCCCGCCAGTCTATGTGTTTCCCTATTTGGAGATGGATCATCTCGGGAAAGTGAGTACCGAGGAAAGTAGCGCTTGAGGGTCCGGTTCCCCAATCAAAGTGGCCTTCGATCCCGTAAAAGGTCTTTAGATCTCCGCATTGGCTGCATTTGGAAATCCCTGACTCTTCGGAGATGGTGGCAAGCGAATAGATATTGATCTCGTCCGACATCGATCGAAAGGGCTCTGCCGCCATGATGCCAAAGGCGAGTCGTTGGGCCAAATCTTTGTAGTGCCCGACTTCGGTTGAGTCGTATCCATCTCCGGTAAGGACAATGTTGAAGGAAGATTCAACCGGCCCCGCACTAACCAACTTCGTGAAAGATTCAACCCGTCCAAAATGTGGGGGGACATCGGCACTTGTAAAAGCGGAACCCGAGAGATCTTGAGGAGCCTTTAGGATGAGCGATGGACTGATCACGGTTGAAGTGTCGGGTTCGTTCTCTTCTAAATAGTGATCGATCGTTGCTTTCACTTCAGGCGCATCGGTGCCTAGGGAATCGGGGCTAAGGATGTACGTCCCGTGATTTCGGGTTTGAAGCGCTAGAGAACTTGTGGTGGCCACGATGTGATTCTCATCGCCATCGGGGTTGTTCGTGAGTTCGGACTCATGAATGGTGAGAAAGCCCCCCTCTTTGGGGACCTTAAGCGAAACAAGTTGATACTGTTTGTCTGCAGGAACGGGGCCCCCGACATAGCCTTCACCACTCGCCACACAAGAGTGAATCCGGTTCGTCTTGTCGAAGGCAACAGATCGAATGACGTCGCCGTCGTTTTCATGGAGAGAAACCACCCACTCCGCGTCCCCGTGTTCGCCTCCATGGAGCGTCATGGGTGTGAGGTCGGGGTTTTCGTGTCCGTTTCGAACAATATGGGGCTTTGAAACCGAGTAGATAATACGCGATCCCTCTTCCGTAAACTCAATTAGGGCCGTAACGTGATCGTCTAATTCATGCGTGCTCTTAGTGCAGGTCATCCCGCCGAGAGCGATTAAGCAAGCGCAGAGAAACAATACTTTTTTCACGGGAAGACTACTTTCGTCGAAGGGACGACGAGGCGGCAATGGCGCGTAACCCCGGCGATTCGCTAGCCGGCTTCCAGCCGAAAGCCCTGCGTGGGCTGATGGCGTCGCGGAATTGATCTCCGTAGGCATGAATCACAAGATTGAAAGCGCAAAAGAAGTCGGGAATGCGATTGGGGTCGGTGTTTCCCGGGATATGGCCAATGGATACTGGACACACCGAGCAGCGCGACAGGTATTGGCAGTTGTTGCACTTGGCATAGCTTGAGTACTTTGACTCTTTGCCGTCGAAGATTTCGATCCCTTCAAACTTCTCTTCCAAAGATTCAAAGTTCGAGCGGAATCCTTCGTCGTGCAAACTCCCAAGATCGACTTGGTCGAGACTGTCTTTCAGAATGCCTTCGGGCCTTGTCTGGATAGAATCGGTAAACGTGGCGCAGGCATGGACCCGTCCGTCGGTGTCGATGGTGGGTTTTTCGCCGCGAGAAACCCCGCACATCTTGTAGCCGTCGGGTGCATGGGGCGAGGTTGGATCTGCTTTTTGGAACCCTCCGAAGGGTGTGCAGTGGTGTTCTTCGTAATGTCTGAGGCTGCTTTCGTAGATCGACTGGAATTGCTCGCGCAACACTTCGATGTCGGAAACTTGCCAAGACGAGGAGTCGGTAAACACCGGAGAAATACCAAACCCAATCACACGCTTTTCTAAGAAATAGTCGACCGAAGCCGACAGATGTCGGATGGTGCTTGGGAAGGCAGTGATGTTGACGGTGAGATCGGAAAAAAGCTTGGGATGTGTTGTCGGCAACTGAGTGATCAGGTTGTCGAGGATGTCCCACGTCCCTTTACCGCGCTCAAGTTGGGCGCTGGGGACTCCATCGAAACTCAACTGGATGGAGAATCGATGCTCGTCGAGGAAGTCGAGGACCTCGCGACGCATGAGGAGCCCATTGGTCACCAAACCAAACAGGATCTGGTGCTCCGGGCCCACGCGTTCGTTCACGTAGGCCACCGCCTTTTGAATCATGGGGAACTCCATAAGAGGTTCTCCGCCGTAGAAAACAATCTCTACAGGATTCGTGGCGGATAGAGCCCAGTCCAGTGACTTTTTGGCGGTATCCCACAGCATTTTGCTTGAGTTCTTATCGTCCTCAAAGCAGTAGGAGCAGCTCAGATTGCAAGACCCGGTTAGGGTTAGAAATAGAGCCTGAACATTTTCTGGCCTAGCCATGAGCTGGGTTTAAGTGTGATCGCTGGGGTCGGTGGGAATGACCGTGTTGGGAGGAAGTTTCTGTAGAGCTTCGCGGATAGAACCTACCCAATCGCTGATTTCTTCTAGGGCGTCGACAATGTGGTGAACTTTGACTTCAGGGTTTGGTCCGCCTGAACCGACGGAAGGAGGAGGGCAGTTTTTAATGGTCTTGATCTGTCCCGACATTTGAAGAGGCCTTTCGTTTGCTCTTGTGGCAAGAGTCAACATTGTCTGCGGGGAGCAAACAGGTTGCCCGGAGCCATGCTGCTAAAGCGAATTGCCGCGAAAGCTAAAATGGCCCCTCATTGGATTTCAAAACCCAAATGTCTCCCCGGATGACTCCGAAGCCATGGGCAATGACTTTGGAATCCTGAGTTGTAGCAAAGCTTGGCACTTGTGTCAAATTATCGAAGGAAATTTCGGGTCCCCCGGCAAGTTCCTCACCAGATGAGCTTAATCTTCTAACTTCAAGGTTCGTTTCATTCCAGTTTTTACAAACAAAGAAACCTTGAGATGAAGAATCCCAACGTACGCGATGCACGGGGGCCTCGAAGGGAAGCGTTTGAATCTCTTTGGTTGTTAGGTTGATGGTGTGCACGGTGGATTCGGTTTCATGAACGAAGGCTAAAGTGGATCCGTCGCCCGACCATTGCGGAGCGTACTTTGGATAGCCGTCTGTAATTTGCCGAGGTTCGGAAACTCTCTCACCGTCTTTCATATCAACCAGCCAGAGTTGATCATTCCCGGTGCGATCGGAAACGAAAGCCAAAGTAGATCCGTCGGGTGACCACACCGGTTGCACGTCATCTTTTCCGTGTTCTGTGATTTGTCGCGGTGTGCTTCCGTCGCTTGAGATGACAAAAACATCTCGTTGTCCTTCAAAGATGGTGTAGTAGGCGATCCACTTTCCATCTGCGGAAACATCCGGGGTGCTCGCAAGGGCCGGGCTATCCGTGAGTTTTATAGGATCACCAACCGGTTTGCCGTCCTCTAAGTTTTGTCGCCAAATGGCTTCGCGCTTGGCCACCCGTGCTGAAACGAAAACTAAGAAAGAACCATCAGGAGCGAGGGCGGGGTGAAGATCATCTTCGGGGGATGAAATCGTTGAAACCGTTCCCGTGGGGAGGTAATGCAGTCTGATTTCGTAATTGACGGCCTCCGTTGTGTACGCGAGGGCAGAGCCGTCTTTAGAGATCGAGGGGTGGCTTTCGGGGCCACTCCCTGGAGTCAGACGTTGCACTTCACCGTTCTCAGGAGAGGCGCTCCAAATCGCGAGCGTGTTCTCCCGATAGGTGGAAAAGTAGATGCGGTCGCCGGTGGGGCTCCAAACCGGCCACGCATCCACCACGCCATCTTTCGTAAGCTGGGACGCGTCTCGTTTGTTCAGATCGTAAGACCAGAGATTGGCTTGAGTGGCATAGGCAATCTTGGTTCCATCGGGAGACCAGCTAGGTTGCCGGTGATACCAAAGCCCATCGCCATCGTCCGTGAGAATCTCGGGGGTCCCAGGTTTGTCCAAGGGCAGGATCGCCACCCGGCACTCGGGGATGGTGGCGGGATAGGTGAACGCGAGAGTGGACCCATCCGGCGAAATGCTTGGTTCTTCCCCTTGGTCGGTGAGCTGGATGGGATCTCCACCTTGGGGATCGATTTTCCAGATGGAGGGGTTGCCGCTTCGGCGTGAAGTGAAGGCAATGAAACTTCCGTCGGGAAACCAAGTGGGCTGGTAATCGTTTGCCGGGTGGTTTGTAAGTTGAAAGGCTTGCCCTCCCTGAACACTCACCACAAAAATCTCTTTGTTTCCACCGTCAACGCTTGCCGTGAACGCCACACGAGATCCGTCCGGCGAAACTGCGGGATCTCCTTCCAGCCCCTGCAAACTTGTCACCGCACTGGGAGTGTATCGGGTGGGCATGGGTGAGCTTTGGGGGCGCAGAAACCAAAACGCAAGTGCCGCTGCCACGGCAAGTAGAGGAAGGATCCAGATCAGGGGGCTCTTCTTAGGTTGAGCCGGTGCTTGCGTCTGACCAAAAGATGGAAGAGAGGATTGCGTTCCAACGTGACTTCCACTTCCCGTGCTGGTGCCCAGTTCTGTTTGCTTGCGAAGGGATTTCAGATCAATCAGAAGATCTTGAGTTCCTTGATAGCGTTCCTCCGGTTGCTTGGCCAGACACTTCCGAACGATCCATTCCAGCTCGGCTGGGACTTCGTAGGTGAAGCGGGAAATGGGGGCCGGTTCATGGTGGATCACCGCATCTAAAATTTGTCCGCGCTCGTGGGCGGAAAAAGGTGGTGAGCCCGTACACATCTCATAAAGAACCGCGCCAAAGGAAAAAATGTCGCTACGCACATCGAGGGGCTTACCCAGGGCTTGCTCTGGCGACATGTACTGAAGCGTGCCCATCACCACGCCTTCGGTGGTGAGGCTCATGGGTTGGGTCATGTCATCCGGGGTAGACGGCTCCAATAGAAAGCGAGCTAAACCGAAGTCCATGAGTAAAGCTCGACCGTCTCGATCGATGAGAACATTGTTTGGGCTGAGGTCGCGGTGGAGAATGCGCGCCCGGTGGGCGGCGTCGAGCCCCTTAGCAATGTCCTCGGCGTACTTTAGAAGTCGCTTCACTTCCAGCGGGCCATTGATGTTTGCACTGAGGCTCACACCATCGACGAGACCCAAAGCTAGCCAGGGGATACCGTTACTTTCGAAAACCTCAAGCACGGGCACGACGTTGGGGTGGGAGATACCGGCGGAAGCCTTGCACTCACGCAAGAAGCGCTCGAGGAACTTAGGTTCCTCAAGATGTTCCGGCCAGGGGCATTTGAGCGCAACGTCTCGATCGAGGTTGGTGTCCCGGGCCTTGAACACCACACCCATCCCGCCGCGCCCCAATTCCTCTAGGATCTCGTACTGGTTGACCCTCTCTCCAGGCTGAACGGGTGCTTGCCGATTCGCTTTGTTCATCCTTTAAGGAGTCTAACCCAGTCTGGGAGAAGCCTCTAGCCAAGCGTAAGAATAGCCACACCCAATACTGCGATAAGCGCGCCCACAAAGGCTCGCGCGGTGATGCGTTCTTTGAAAACCCAACGCACCAGCGGCAACACAAGAATCGGAACGATCGCCATGAGGGTGGCGGCAACTCCGGCCTTGGTATAGGTCACGGCCACAAGCGATAGC
>JABDJR010000157.1 GCA_013003415.1 Candidatus Eiseniibacteriota bacterium
CTCATTGTACTCGGACTCGGGGTCGGAGTCGGCCACAATTCCGCTGCCGACACCAAGGTGGCAATAACCTTGAGTCAGGACCAAGGTGCGAATGGCGATGTTGAGTTCAATCGCTCCATCGAACCCGAGGAATCCCATGGCACCGGTGTAGGGGCCGCGCACGGCTCCCTCGGTTGTGTCGAGAATCTCCATAGCCCGACGCTTAGGAGCACCGGTGATCGAGCCCCCCGGGAAGGTGGCTTCAAAGATCTCCGGCAGGGTAGCGTTCTGGACCAATTCTCCCTTCACCACCGAGACGAGGTGATGCACGTTGGAGAAAGACTCCAGGCGATGCAGTTCCTCAACCTCTACCGAACCGGGTTCGCAGATCTTTCCTAGGTCGTTCCGCTCAAGGTCGGCGATCATGGTGAGTTCAGCCCGATCTTTGTCGCTGCCCATGAGGGCTTCACGTTGTTGGCTATCCTCGTTGGGGCTATCTCCGCGCGGGCGCGTTCCTTTAATGGGTCGCGTTTCTATTTTTCGACCGCGCACGGAAAGGAAGGACTCGGGTGAAGATCCGGCAATGACACACTCGCCGGTGTTGAGGAAGGTGCCAAACGGTGCAGGACTAACTTTCCGAAGGGCCGAGTAAAGCGTTCCGGGATCGCCGGAGAAAGGAATGCTCCATCGTTGCGTTAAATTGGCTTGGTAGATGTCACCGGCTGCGATGTGCCCTTTTATCTTTTGGACTGCCTGTAAGTATTCTTCCTTCGACATTGAAGAAGACACCTCAAGCCCATCGATAGTGACTAGGTGTTGCTTGTCCGGGGGAGCAAAACCGACTTCGTCTTCGCCGGGGTCGGTAGCAATGATGTCGCCCATGGGACCGCGGGCATGGTGATGGGCAAGCTCGGCCAACTTTTCGATTTCTTTGCCGAGACGTTTACGAATGGTGGCACCACGTCCTCCGGTGAGGTCGAGCGCGGCTCCGTACCAGCGTTTGGTGTGGTGTTCATAAGCGAGCATGGTGTTGTAGAAGGCGATATGCATATCGGGAAGACCCAAGTTGTCTTCGCGGTGGGTTTCTACATCCATAATGTGATGGCCCAGCTCGTAACTAAAGTAGCCGACCGCTCCCGCGGAAAAGGGAATCATGGAGTTCCCGGAAGAGGTTTCTCTCTCTTTGAGAAGGTTGGCTAAGGTAAAGAGGGGATTGCCACGGAGGTGCCTGATTTTCTTTCCCGTCACCACATCCATGCCGTCTCCGCGACTGCGGAGGGTTTGGAAAGGATGGACACCCACATAGGAAAACCGGGATAAGGGGTGATCGGACATGCCGCTATCTAGAAAAAAGAAACCGGGGTGTCGATGGAGGTTTTCGAACACTTGAGCCGGGGTGAGATCGAGATCGATTCCCCGGGTGAGCACGGTCGGTTGAGTTTTGGGTTCCATGTATCACCTTAAGGGCGGGGTGTGATAGGATATCTAAACATTCGAATAGTATAAGGACTTCCCTCTTCCTATCTTTCCAATCTAATTGGTAAGCACGGTTTACAAAAGGGAAAACCATATGAAGCCTTCTATTCAAGAGCCTAACCCCACCGGTTCTACTTTCTCAAACCCCCTTCCCATGATCTTCCATGTTGATATGGACGCCTTTTTCGCCGCCGTAGAGGTTCGATCCGATCCCCGCCTCCGAGGTCAAAACCTAGTGGTAGGTGGAGGGCCAGGCCCGCGAGGCGTGGTCACCGCGGCTTCTTATCCCGCCAGAAGGTTCGGCATCAAAGCGGGCATGGCCATGGGAGAAGCCCTAAAAAGATGCCCCGACCTCGTTTTTTTGCCCGTGGATCCTTCGAAAATGATTTTCGAATCGCTTCAGGTGCTCGAGGTACTCGATCGATTTACCCGACGTCTCGAGCCGGCCAGCATCGATGAGGCCTATCTTTGGTTTCCCAGTGAATCATCTTCCCTATGGGTCGAGAAGGCTAAGGCTCTAGCTTCGAACATTCAAACCACCATGCTCATGGAGCGTGGTCTAACCTGTTCGATTGGGGTGGGTATCAACAAGCTTCAGGCGAAAATGGCTTCGGCGTTGCAAAAGCCTCGTGGCATTTCCGTGATTCATCCGAATAAATATCTCGAAGTTTTTGGACATCGCCCGGTTGGTATCGTTCCGGGTATCGGGCCTAAAACTCAAGAAGTCTTGAGGGGTCAGGGTGTTTTAACGGTAGAAGATTTATCCCGACTCAAGGGTGCCTCTCATTTCACGGAAGCTTCTGAGAAACAACTCGTGAGCTTTGGGCTTGGCCTCGATGAGCGCTCCGTCATTCCCGACTCGGATCCAAAAAGCGCGGGTCACGAAACCACCTTTGCCAGAGACGTTGCCGATCCCAAACTTCTAAAAGCGACCCTGTCACTTTTAGCAGACCGGGTGGCCAGAAGACTTCGCGTCGGTAGACGCCAAGCAAAAACAGTTGAAGTGCGATACAAAATCGGAAAGCAACGATTTAGCCGCCAACGAACGCTTACCCACTTCACGAACCAGTCACGAGATCTCTTAAGAGTGGCGTGGGATTTGTTAGAGCCAGCCAGAAAGGGGAAACCCCTACGCTTATTGGGAGTTGCCGGGGCTTCCTTGCATTCCGATACCGGCCAATCTTCCTTGGTTCCGGTCGACAATCAACTCGATGATGTCACCGGCATTGGAGACCGCCTGCGGGATCGGTTCGGAGAACAAACGCTACTTCCGGCAACCATCTACCGACGATCCAAACCCAAATCCAGAAACCCTATTGGTTTTCAGCCTGTAAGGAGGAACCATGGAAACCAGTGACATCGATCTCTCGAAACTAAAAATTGGAACTTCCGGCTACTATTTTCCAGACTGGGTCGGTTCTTTTTATCCGCCTCGCCTGGCAAAGCGCGACTATTTGACGTTTTATGCCAACGAATTTGACGTGGTCGAAGTGAACGCAAGTTACTATCGCATTCCAAGCCCCAAGATGATGGAACGCATGGCAGCGGTGACACCGAGTCACTTTAGGTTCGTGGTCAAGGCGCACCAGTCCTTCACCCATCAAATGTCTAGAAACCCGAAGAATGTTCAAGATTTCTTTGTCGGTATCGATCCGCTTAAGCAGGCGGGAAAGTTAGACGGACTTCTCTTTCAGTTTCCCTTCTCGGTGAAAAACACCAAACCCAATCGCGACCATCTTCGATTTATCAGAGATCAGTTTCCAAACCACAACCTTTGGTTTGAGTTTCGACATAACAGTTGGAACCAGCCCTCAGTGTTCGAACTTCTCCGTTCTCTTGGGGTTGGTTATTGCGTTGTCGACGAACCTGCGCTTCCCGGTTTAATGCCCCCGGTTGTTCATCAAACTTCAACCCAGGGTTATGTGAGATTCCATGGGAGAAATAAAGAAACCTGGTGGGATGGAGATGCCCACACCCGTTACAACTGGGAGTACTCAAGCTCAGAACTCGAAACCTGGATGGAATCTCTAAAAGAGCTCATCCAGGGCACTCAGAGCACCTACCTCTTTTTTAATAATTGCTATATGGGTCGGGCGGTCAAAGGGGCCAGGCTTTTAAAAAAGCTCTTAGGACTCCAAACCACCCTCGAATTGGGGTTTTGAATCCTGACGGAGGAATGATTCTTCGCTAAACTAGGTACAACTAGGAATAAATAAAAAGAAAAGAGGAATCATATGAAAAATTGGACTGCCCAAGAAAAAATCGACTATCTTCGATCCCAAGGCTTGGCCGAGCTTCACCGCCACTTCGATGGGGCCATTCGCCCAGAAACCCTTTGGGGTCTCTCCCAGAAATATTACTCCGCTATCCCCGGCATGAAATACGAGGGCTTTGTGAACATGCTCTCCTGGGATCGCGAGCACGACCGCACCCTTCTCGATTATCTCGACAAGTTTCATGTGCCGCTTCAGTACACTCAGTTTTACGACAATATCCAGCAGATCTCCTATGAAATCTGCGAAGACGCTTACCGAGACGGGGTCCGAGTTTTCGAGCTTCGGATTAACCCTGTCATTCATCGGCGGGCCGGGCTTACCAACCGCCAAGTTCTGAACGCGGTTCGCGGGGGTATGAAGCGAGCCCAAGACAAATTCCCGGACCTGCAAATGGGAGTCACCGTTATCGCCATTCGCGGTCATGGTGGCAACATGGCCAAGATCCTCCTCCGCGAGGTGGTGGGCGAGATGGCGGTGTTCCATGACAGCCCCGGAGTGGTGGGTTTCGATATTGCGGGCGCAGAAAGACCTTTCCCGCCCATCCTGTTTCAAGAGGCATACGCCTTGGCTCGGAAAATGGGCATGAGACTCACCGCCCACGCGGGTGAAGATTCCGGCCCCGAAAATGTTTGGCAAGCCATCGATCTGCTTGGAGTCGATCGCATCGGACACGGCGTTTCTTCAGCCCAAGATCCGGAACTTCTCAAGCGTCTGGCAAAAGATAAGATCACTCTCGAGGTGGCTCTCTCTTCCAATGTGCAAACGGGGGCCGTGGCTGCGATCAAGGACCATCCTCTGAGGAAGTTCCTCGATGCCGGTGTGAAGGTGACTTTAGCCACCGACAACCCCACCGTTTCTGCTACGACCCTGACTCAGGAGTACTTATTGGCGATCGAAACCTTCGATCTCACACAAGATGAAGTCGATGCTCTCATTCGGAATGGCCGCGAGGCTTCGTTCATCGAAAGTCCGCCCCTCCCCGAAACGGTCTCCTAGTGGCGGAAGAGTTCTTCTCCGAAGAGTTCGTAAAACGCGGCAGCAAGATTCTGAAGATCCTCAGCGACGAAAGTCGTCTGAGGATCATGCTTTATCTGGCTAAAGATGGAGAAAGCCCGGTGGGGAAGCTGGTCGATCAGCTCGGTATTCCCCAACCCCGGGTGAGTCATCATCTGGGTATTCTTCGGGGGGCAGATCTTGTGAAAGATCGCCGGGAGGGGCGCCAGATTATCTACGACATCAATGACCCTCTCTGGCGTGAGTTGGGCCTAGAATTCTTCGAGAAACTGAAGAAAGGTGATAGGATCTCCATACTCGGACGGTTCATGATTTCACGAGTTCAGGACCGGCTTGAGTAGCTCCCCCCCGTAACTTCATTAAAAAAGGCCTTTTACAGGTCTTTTACCTGCCGATTTTATTGGTTTTCCAGGGCTGACTCGGAAGGGTTCCGGACCCATCCGGGTATTATTATCAGGCGCGCCGGGGTAAGTTGTGATCCTCGAGGTTCGTGGGATAGAATCGCGCCTCTTAAATTCGACCCCGCGGCTTCTTAGTTAAGACTGCTGCAAACAGGAGGGAAGTCCCTTGTTTACAAATCGATTTCGTTCGTCATTGCTAACCGGGCTTATCGGGATGCTTATTGTGACGGCCCCGGCTCAGGCTCAAAAAGTGAACTGCTCGAATGAATTTCGCAGCGGCAAGCTCTACTTTGATCAAGCCAAAGGCGCGCAGGATGACACCCAGCGCGAAGCACTTTATGCAAAATCGCTAGGCAAGTTTGAAGTCGCGGTAGAGCATTGTCCTGACAAGTGGGAGTATCGCGCTCGGTACGCCCTGATTCTTTGCGAAATGGCGAAGGTTTCTTTGTCGAAGATTCCTCTCAGTACCTCTGAGGAAGTTGTGGGACATGAGAAAGCCGCTCTAGATTTTTATAAAAAAGCGGGTAGCGAATTTGATGCTGCCCTCGAAACCAAAGATGGCACCAAAAAGAAAGCCATCAAGTTCGTGAAGAACAACCGCGGACACTATTGGGTGCATAACTACAACGAGGGGCTTGAGCTTCTAGAAGAAGAAGATGCCGCCGGCGCCGCCGTGCGCTTTGAGATTGCACGCTTTTTGGACAATAAAGATGTTCGCTCCGTGAACCAAGGCGCAGTGGCTCTCATCCAGGCTGGCCAGCGCGACAAGGCGCTCCAGTGGGTTGAGGAAGGTCTCGCCATCGATCCTGAAGACGAAGGTCTCATCGACAAGAAGACCAAGATCTTCCGCGATATGGCCATCAGCAATGCGAATGAGGCCAGCGAAGAAGAGAGCCAAGAAAAGCTCATGAAGGCAGTCGGGCTATATGACAGCCTCATTGAAGATGACCCAAAAGATCCAAACCTTCTTTTTGAGCGTGGCTTGAGCAAGCTCACGGGTGCGAGTTTTGTGGGTAAGGCAGACGAAGCCAAAGGGCAAGTCCTCTATGCTGAGGCTGCCGAAGACTTCTTAGCTTCGGCCGAGCTTGTGGATCCAGCGGGCTCAAACGCCGAGTTTCACCACAACTGCTTGTTCAATGCTGTACAGGCCTATAACGGTGCTGGTGAAAACGACAAGATGATGAACGTGCTAGAGAAATACACCTGCGCCAACCCTATGGATGCTGCGGCTTGGCAGTTCAAAGCCGGGGCCCTCATCGACGGCGATGATCAAACGGGGGCGGTGGCTGCGCTGATGATTTCCAAGTCACTTCGAGGTACGGAACTGCCGGTTGACTCCGCCGTAGCCACGGCTGAGGGCGAGGCTAAAGCCAGCGTCAGCAACCTTGGTAAACC
Organism: Candidatus Eiseniibacteriota bacterium; assembly: GCA_013003415.1. GTDB lineage: Bacteria > Eisenbacteria > RBG-16-71-46 > JABDJR01 > JABDJR01 > JABDJR01. Next base: position 6,542 of record JABDJR010000157.1, read on the forward strand.
GGACAAGATCTTCAGCTACCAAGAGGCTTCCAGCGGTAACCAGATCCAAACTTGGTTCTGGACTGAAAAGAACATAGCTCGCTGTTTCATCCTGGGAGACCAGCAAGGTGAAATGATCTGGTGTGGCGAGGCGGCGGCAGCTAGCAGCCAAGACTAGCCTCTTCCGAACATGAATCTTAAAAACGCCGCGTCCAAATTCTGGACGCGGCGTTTTCATTGAGGGTCAGTCATGAAGTGCTCGCGACACCGAGAACTCACCATAGGATGCTGCACGTCGTGTCTTGAAGAGGTCTGTGAGCGTTGTCTGGGTACGACGACGGAGCGAACCTCTTATGCTTGCCCGGCCTGCGGTGAGCGTGGCGTCATGATGTACGACAAGCCGCTAAATCTAGAGGGTTCGGATGCCGGTGCTCCTGGCGAGGCCTCTACTCAAACCTCTAAGAAAGACTCCTCAGATAAGAATTGATCTCTTGGCGAACCTCTGACCGAACATCCGAGCGGGGTTGGGCCATTTTGATGAGGTCGGTCTTTGAAACGAACCGGACATGCATGAACCTGCGGAGCATGTTCACGGAGAGTTTTGAGGGGTTCCGCAACAGAAGCCTTGGCACGTCTTTGTTTGCCGCCCCCGAAAAGAGGCTTGGCGTGGTAGCGATTCGTTCCAATACGCGCAGGCTGCGGCAATGCACGGCGAGGTAATTAATCACCTTGCCGTTGGCTAACACTTTCGGATTCTCAAGCACTCCCAAGAGGAAGGCATCGTTGTGAATCTGGGATCGAAGCATCTGATCGAGAGAGATCTCCTGCTGTTCCGCCACTTCCGGTTCTTCCGGAAATCGGGGTGTTCCGTCGCTTTCGACAAACTGATGGGCCTTTTCATTGCGAAACGAAACCTCAATTCCGTTCTCGGCCCAGCTCGCGACTCCCCAGGATTCGATCACCGGCCATACGGAGTGGAAGAAGGTGTCGTTCATGGAGATGACCAGAGGGCGAGACTCTTCTACAAACTGTGAAGCTAGCTCAGTCGCCGTGATCGGATCGATTTCCGGTGCCCCGTCATCAATCAGGTATCTCAGCCGTCCAAGTTGATAGATCAGCGAAACCCAAAACTGGAACTCCCGGTCGAGAATCGGATTCACCTGAGCGTTTTCGAAAACACGCTTTAACAATGTGCCGCCTGGGATGCCGTTCATCACCTTAAGGAGCTTTTTCATTTCTCCGGAGGTGATGGTGTGTTCAAGAGACAGAAGGCGTTCATTGAAAGGGTCGTAGGTTCCGAGGCGGCTAACGACCGACTTCATGTGTTCAATGTCTTGATCATAGCGGCTCAAGACCGGCATCAAGCGAGCCAGAGCTCGGGTGTCGTACGGGTTGATGGCTTCGGCGATACCAGAAACTCGTCGCTCCATCAAATTGATTTCAAGCATGCAAAGCTGCATGATGAAATGGAGTTGTTCGTCCGGAATGTCCTGGTGAGTAGACAACTTGTAGGAAGCCACTGAAAACCAGCCCCGGAGATGTTGGTAAACGGCGTTGAGGGCGCCGACCTGGTTTGGGAGGGTATCGATTCCGATATCGAGAACACCCAAACGCGTACCCTCGGACAAGACATCTAAGATCGCAAAAACAGGGTTTTCGTTTTGGCTGTCCGAAGGTTCTTCCCAGTTTCCTTGAATAAGTTTAGAACTCACTCGTTGAATAGAGGAGAAAACCTGCAGTTGTTCAAGCACCTCAATACCGGGTGGCTTTACGTTGAGGGTTGAGCTAAAGACGCGTCGACCGGCGGGGTCTCCCTGTATATACAGACGGGCAGCCACGGAGAGGAGGCACGCACCCGATTCATTATCTAAGCCACGGAACAGATTGCACAAACGGAGGGCTCGCTCTTCCGGGTTCGTTTCCTTGGCCAGCCCTTCAATGGTTTTGAGGGCAAGGCGATCGATAGGAACCTTAGAAAGTGCGGCAACTTCTTCGGGATATGGAGAGGGTCCAGACAAGTCAAGGAAAGCCCCTTGAATTGTTTTGGATTGTGGCACAACCATTTTGAATTAATTGAAATTCCGTACTTGAATTAAGACACTCCCCCCAATATCGGCATCGAGGAGGGTGAGCTTAAGTGGAGGGGGGAGATGGGGAC
>JABDJR010000158.1 GCA_013003415.1 Candidatus Eiseniibacteriota bacterium
CCGAAATTCATGCCGAGACGGCCACCAAACAATTCTGTGTCTTCGATTCCCAGCTCATCACTCCACTGGAGGAGATTGTAGCTAGGAGAAAAGGTATAGCTAATTCCATCCGTCTGGGCATGTGCCAGCTCGGGTTGTAGAAGTGCACCGGGGCCAGCCAAGAGCCACCCCACCAGCACACCAGCGATTATATGTTTCATATGTTGTCTCCTTACGGGCCACATAACTAGTTGAAAATGCCTAAGTTAAGGGGTAGGCAGCCTATTGGATGACCCTGCGGTCGGTTTCCCCCACTTATAAGGACCTATTTAGGCGCAGAAGAATCACTTCGTTTTTTCGACAAGAGTGGATTCAGCCTATTCGTACCTATTGGAAATCTAGGCTGGCTGCTCCCCTCGTGAGTCCGTCAGGTGAACTTGAAGAGGAGCCACGGGGTTGAGGTGAACATCACGCTGGGGAAAGGCGATGGTGATTCCTGCCTCGCGAAACAGATCGTCGATACGGTAGCGGAGGTCACTTTGAACCTTGCGCTGCTGCATCAAACTACGAGCCCGGAGCCAGAAATAAATCTCAAATCCCAAGGCGTTGTCCCCAAAATCGGCAAAAATGATCTGCGGCGCCGGGTCTTTCAGAACCTGAGGATGGTCTTTCACCGCCTCTCGAATGATCGACTCCACTTGCCGGGTTGGTGAGCCGTAGGCCACTCCAACATTGACCTGAGTGCGGAGGATGTCATCGGAGAGAGTAAAGTTGACGACGTTACTTTGAAGAAGAAAGCTATTGGGGACGATAATCTGGGTGTTGTTCGATGCTAGGACACGCGTACTCCGAGCGCCAATATTTTCAATGGTCCCGTAGGTCCCTTCTACCTCGATGAGATCTCCCGCACGAACCGGCTGTTCGAAGAGAAGAATCAGGCCGCTGATGAAGTTGTTCATCAGATTCTGAGACCCAAAACCCAAACCAATCGCCAGCGCCCCGCCGGCAAAAGTGAACGCGGTCAGCGGAAAACTCACTGAGCGCAAGACGGTGATGACCACACCCACAAAGATCAGGTAGAAGGACAACTTTTCGATCGCGGCGGTGTGGCCGGTTTCAAACTGCCTTCTCTTCTTCAGGAGCGAAGCTAAGCCGCGGCTAGCGCGGCGAGAAAAATAATAGCCGGCGAAGACCATCGCCACGGCCACGATGATGGTTCCCAGTTGGACGGGGGAACCCGCCACCACCGTTAGCTCCGTTTTCCAGATCCGAGCAAAACCGTCCCAGATCCCCTGCCAATCGAAGTTTTCACTCATCGACTTAGTTACCGGGTCGGTTTCTCAGCTGGTCAAGCCAGTGTGAGGCCAAACGTCCGGCCGCTTCCCGGGCACCCAGGCCAAAGGAGAGAGCAAACGCTACGGCCACCGCGCCTAGGGTCAGACCGAAGGCAAGGGTAACGATTTCATCGGCAAGGCCCATGGCTCGGAGTCCCATGGCTAAGACCAAACCAAGGATTCCAAATCGCACGACCTCCGCGATGGATGCGCTCAACCCGGAGAATTGCACCATGGTCTTCTTGGCCAGATTCGCGAGCCACACACCAATCAGGATGATGACCGTTCCCAGTAAGACCTGTCCGCCGAACTGAAGGAACACCTCGACCACTTCGGAGAACTGTTGAAAGTTGAGCTGGTTGGCCGCCTCCATCATGGCAAACAGCATGACGAAAAACGCAAACACTTGTCCCGCGATCTTGGACAAGGGGGTTCCCTCTCGCACCAATGCGTTCATGCCTAAAGCTTGGGGCAAAGAGTCGAGCCTAAGACCGGCGAGAAGCGTTGCCAGCAGCTGACCCGCAAGTCGCGCCACAAACCAGGCGATGGTCAGAATGAGGGTAGCCGCGATCAGAGCCGGTATCGCTCCTAGAAGCGTTTGCAGCATGCTGGTTGCCGGGTCAGAAATGGTATCGATGCGGAGAGCACCCAAGGCGGAAATAATGGCGGGTACCAGGATTAAGATATAGAACACGTGACCCACCACGCGTGAGAGTGGGATGCTCGCATCGGCGCCTGCACGAGAAGCCAGCTTGTCGACGCCCACCGCCACCGCCACATTGGTGGTGATGTCCCGAACGATTCGAGCCACGATCCAGCCCACGAAGCCGAGGACAAAAGCGGCCAGGGCGTTGGGGAGAATGCTGAGAATCTTGCTCGTGACATTCTCAACCGGCTCTAACATGCCTCGCATCCCCAAGGCATTCAGCACGGGAGGCAAGAAGATTAGAAATACCAGCCAATAGATTGCCGAGGCGAGGCTCTCACTGAAGGGTTGGGCGCTTTCGTGAACCGGAACCTTGGCGTCCACCGAGGTTTTGCCTAAGGCCCGGCGCACCACCGCTCTGGCCAAAGAGGCGAGAATGAAGGCCACAACAACCAGAACAAGCGCGGCGCCAATCTGGGGTAGGTATTCCATGATTCTGGAAAGGAAGGATTCCAGAGGCTTACTCACCTGGGTGAGCTGTAGTACGTTGAAGAATGCGAGGGCTACGCCGAGCAAGAGAATCACAAAAACGAGTTGCGTCAGCGCCTTCTCGTAGCCCCACGGTGTGCCAACGGCCTTTCCAAGTCGCTCATCTAAGCGGGCAGCACCCAGCGCCTTCCTGAGCCCGGCGCGTATAGCCATGGCTAAGAGCCACCCCACGATGAGAATGGCCACTGCGCCCAAAATATTTGGTAACGACTGCCCTAAGGTTTGTTGAAAAGCATCAATTAAACGTCCCACGTATAGCCCCCTATTATTTAGGTTAAAACCCAAGCTATAGATAGGGACTGGCTAGAGACGGTGTTTTGTCACATCTTTTTGTTATGTCGTTGGTACCGGGGTAGGTAACTATTGGCGGGATTCGTCGCGGGAAGGTTTCTGCCGCACCACGCTATTCAAAACTTCCCGGTTATTGAGCAGGATATCTTTCCCCTTGGACACCAGTCGCGTCTGCACGGCTTCAACCTCGGCAAGCGTGCCATGCTCTTTCCCGACTTCAACTTCACTGCCGGGGGACAACTGCTTTCTCAAGTAGAAGCCGGCAATGATGTTGCGGATGGCGTCTTGGGAGCCCACGGCTAGGGCAAACATGGCCGAGAAAGCCAAAGCACCAACCACCAGGATCAAGGAGATTGAAATGACGCGGCTTTGGATTCCCAGCTGAGCGATGGCCATACTTATGCCGACCACCACGATCGCTAAGGAAACAAGAGACCCCAGCTGACCCGCCATGAGGAGCCCGCCAGCCCGAGCAGAGTTTCTAACGACGCGGCCGGAAACTCTTCCCACTAAAATGGCGGCGAGAACAATCGCAAACGCAGCCAGAAGCTTTGGAACAAAACTGAGCACCCCGGCTAAGGTTTCAGCCAAGAATGGAACATCGGCTACCCTAAGTGCGATTTGAAGAACCAGAATCAGAACAACCCAATAGGTTGCTTTGGCTAGGAAGTGACTGGGTTTGAAGTCGGCGTGGAGCTTTTGTGGATAGGCGGACAGCCCGACATGCTCGAGACTCTTATCGAGCCCCATACGACGGAGGCTAGATCTAAGGATGATCTCGATCAACTTTGCCAGTGGGATACCTAACCCCAAGATAATAAGCCCGGCAAGAAGACTGGGAAAATAAGCAAGTAGCGAATCCCAAAAGCCAGACCAAACCTCTTCTATGGACGAGATTACAAGGTCCCAATTCATTGCTCATCCTTCTCAGAGCCCGCAACCAAACTCTCTTCCGATTGACCTAACTCGCGAATCACCTCTCCGAAGGCTAGCGAAAACAGTTCCATAAGATGGATAAACAAGTACTGGACGTTAATCCTGGAGATGATTCGATCACTGACTTGCTCCCTAGGCTCCTCGTCCTTCACGAGCTCAAGCAACCTGGAGACTGATTCATCTTTCATTGGGAGACTTCCTCCATGGAACTCATCGTCGTTCGGGACCTAGCGAGGTCGTATCTTTTCTTGAATTCATCGCGCCCCCTCTTGATTCGCATTCTGGCAGCGCTCAGCGAGATTCCAAGCGTCTCGCTCACCTCTTCATAGGTTAATCCATCCAAATCGCAAAGAACTAAGGCCACCCGGAGCTTCTCCGGCAATGATTCAAGAGTTGCCCGAACGAGCTTTCGCTTGGTGACAGACTTGAAATCCTGATCAAACTTGGGATCGACCCGAAACTCTTCTCGATCTTCTGCTGTACTGTCTATATCTACCACGAAACTCGACTTATTCGATTTAATAAATGTAAGACAGTGATTGATTTTTATTCGCTTTAGCCAGGTCCAGAATTGAGCGTCGCCCCGAAATCGCCCCAAAGCAAAGTAGGCTTTGACAAAAACTTCTTGAACTAAGTCATCGACATCTTCCGAAGAACGCGTCATGTATCGACAGTTCGCGGCCACCTTTCCCTGGTGGCGCATCAACAAAGAGCGAAACGCTCTGGTGTCGCCAATGAGTTTGGACTGGGCTAACCGGACAAGCTCATCATCCGTGAGCCCGTCAAGTTGATCGCTGGTCTTTATCACAAGTCCTCTCGGGCAGTTGATGCAATGACTGCATCAAGTTAAATGCGCGAAATCACCAAGGAAGCCCCCCCTAGCACGAGGAAGAATCCACAGATATCCGTCACGGTGGTGAGAATAGGTCCGGAAGCCAGGGCCGGATCTTTCCCAAAACGCCGCAGTAACAAAGGAACCGCGCCACCAATTCCCACCGCAATTACGGTATTCACCATCATAGCACCGCTAATGACGAGACTCAGAAACAGACTACCCTTCCATAAGTAAGCTACCCCGCCTAATAGCAGGCCTAGGGCGAGGCCATTGATGAGGCCGACCGCGAACTCTTTCCGCAAGACGTGAAACATCTCGGAAGGCTTTACAAGCCCCAGGGACAATTCCCGCATACTCACCGCCACCGCCTGGTTTCCCGAACATCCGCTCATATCGGAAATGATGGGCAGAAAGACGGCCAGGGAGATCGCCGCGGCGAGGGTGTCCTGATAAAAGGCAATCACACTAGCCGCAATCACGTTCAGCACAATATTCACGGATAGCCAAGATAGGCGTCGCCGAGAGCGCACGCCCAAAGGCATGGTCCGGAGTTCTTCGCCACCCACAATTCCCTGAGCCTTCAAGTACTGACTCTCGTTGCGATGGGAAACCGCAGCTTCAAGATCGGAACGTTGAACCACCCCAACCAAACGCCCCTGGTCGTCGACTACGGGTGTGCCTTCGTAGTGGTGCTCTTCAAAAAACTCTTCCACTCGCTCCAGAGAATCTTTATGCAGAACGGCAAGAGGGTTGTTGATCATCAAATTGCTAATACGCACCTTGCCCGGAGACAGCAAGAGGTCGCGAAGCCTCAGCACCCCCACCAGTTTTTGACTGTGGTCGATGACATAGATGTACTGCACGTCGTAAGAGGAATAGATCTCGGCTTTCTCTTTGAGGTCGGCCACCAGCTCGGAAACGGTCATCTCTTCCTTGAACTTAAGGTACTCCGTGACCATGAGCCCGCCCGCTTCGTCTTCTTCATACTGAATCAGAGAGCGTGCTTCCGCCGCTTCTTCCGGATCCATTTCCGAGAGGATAGATTCCGCCTTACCCGATTCCATTTCTGAGATGAGATCGGCCGACTCGTCACTCGGTAACTCCTCAAGAATAGCGGCTGCTTTCTCGGAGGGGATTTGCTGCACGACTTCCACAGCCTCGGCTTCAGGCAGATGCTCAACCACTTCGGCCGCTTCGGCCGGATCGAGATTCGTCAACAGGCCTTGCCGAAGCTCGGGGCTGAGTCGGAGAAGAGCTCGGGTCGCTTCCCGATAGGGCATGGTTTGGAGGAGATGAAGCGCTTCGCTCACCTCGCCTTGGGAAACAAGATGCACGAGACGCGTAGTTTCATTGGAGAATTCTTGATCACTCATGAATCACCTTCTTGGCAAAAGCACGGACACCTTTGTTACTCAAGCTATGAATGGTTCGACACTATGGGGCCCACTGAGATTGGTTGACAAGCGCAATTCCACGGGCACGGCTCAATTTCGCCCCCTGGTTTTCGCTTCATCTCTTTTCGCCTTCGGCGAGAAGCCCGCAAACCTCAGCTTGACCCCACCAAGTCACCCTTCATACACTAACGCCCCTTTTCAAAATCCTTAGGAGTCCCCATGGCAATCGTCGAATGTGTGCCCAATTTCAGTGAAGGTCGAAACCTCGCCGTCATCAATCAAATCACTCAAGCCATTGAGAATGTGGAGGGCGTTGCCCTGTTAGACGTCGATCCTGGTGCGGCGACCAACCGGACGGTCGTGACATTCGTGGGCGATCCCGAAAGCGCTGTGGAAGCTGCCTTCGCCGCCATCAAAACCGCCTCCGAAGTGATCGACATGAGAAACCATTCCGGCGCTCATGCCCGCATGGGGGCCACCGATGTTTGCCCCTTCATTCCGGTTTCAGGAATGACCATGGAAGACTGCGCCGAACTTGCCCGCAAGTTAGGTGAACGCGTCGCCAAGGAGCTGGGGATACCCATTTACCTTTACGAGGCCGCAGCCACACGAGAAGAACGCCGGAACCTGGCTAACGTTCGCGCCGGCGAATACGAAGGACTCGAACAAAAACTCAAAGATCCCGAGTGGGCTCCGGATTTTGGCGAAGCCAAGTTCAACCCTGGAGCAGGGGCCACGGTGATCGGGGCGCGCAAGTTCCTCATCGCCTACAACGTGAACCTCAACACCCGCGACCGCAAGCGAGCCCACGACATTGCTTTGGACATCCGCGAAGCGGGCCGGGCCAAGCGTGATGCGCAGGGCGAGATTGTGCGCCATCCCGACGGCAAGGCGATCAAGGTTCCCGGGCGGTTGAAGGAAACGAAAGCTGTAGGCTGGTATATCGACGAGTACGACCAGGCCCAGGTTTCGATTAACTTGGTGGACTACGAGGTTACGGCACCGCACCAAGTGTTTGATGTGATCGAAGAGGAAGCTCAGAAGCGGGGATTGCGGGTCACCGGCTCGGAGCTTGTGGGCCTGATTCCCTTAAACGCTCTTCTCATGGCCGGTCGCCACTACCTAAAGAAGCAGGGAAAATCCATGGGAATCCCTGAGCGCATGATTGTCGAAACCGCGGTTCAGTCTTTAGGTCTCCGCGACATTGCAACCTTTGATCTCGACGAAAAGATTATCGAGTATCGCCTCAACCGGGACAACAAAGGCCTCGTCGACTTAACCGTAACCGGATTCGCCAATGAACTTTCCACCGACTCCCCTGCCCCGGGCGGTGGCAGCGTAGCTGCCCTCTGCGGTTCTCTCTCGGCCTCGCTTTCGAGCATGGTTGGAAACCTCACCATGGGGCGTAAGGGTCAGGAATCGGTTTGGGAAGAAATGTCAGAACTGGGCGCCAAGGCTCAAGAGTTGAAAGATTGGTATTTGAGTGCGGTCGATCGCGATACCGCCGCCTTCAATGCGGTCATGGCCGCGAATCGAATCCGTGCAAAATCCGATGACGAAAAGGCAGCCAAAGCCGACGCGGTGAAGGCAGCCAATCGCCTTGCCACCACCGTTCCCATGGAAGTCCTGGAACGCACCATGGAGCTGATTCGTCTCGCCCAAAAAATGGCTGAGTTTGGAAATCCAAACTCTCTGAGCGATGCCGGTGTGGCCGGGTTGACGGCTCGGTCTTGTGCCGAGGGCGCCTACTACAACGTGTTGATCAATCTTGGCGGACTTGATGATGACGCGGCTTGGGGTAAGAAGCAGCGAACGAAGGCAGAGGCAAACCTAGCCAAATGCCGAGAGAAAGCCGAAGCGCTGGCCAAGTTCGTGGAGCGCAAACTCAGCTCTTAATACCCACGACCCAAAGATCCCCATGCTAGACTTTGTAGATGCAACAACCTCTTCGGCCTTGGATGTGGGGATTTGCCGTTGGCTTTTTCCTTCTTTTTGCCCAATCCTGTGAAGATTCGGCCACGCAAAGCGTCCCGCTTCGGATCGTTCCCGACGACTACGAAACCATCCAGGCCGCCATTGATGCCGCCGACCCCGGCGATATCGTCCTTTTGAGACCCGGCATCTATACCCACATGGAAACGCATTACCCGGACGATCCCGAGTTTCCAAACGGCATTCGGACGGCCATGTTTCTGAAAGAGGGCGTTGTGGTTGCCGGAGACGGGGGTCCGGGAGAAGTTGTGGTCCGCGACACCACGGGCGCCGATACGACCTATGGCGCAGCGATCCACTTCATGCCCGATAACCGCACGAACATCCAAAACGTCGACTTCGAAGACTTTCACATTGGTGTCGTCATTCGTGGCGACAAGGGCGGCGTATATGGCTGCCGGGTCGCCGGTAGTGACGCGGGGATCTGGGCTTTTCGCGCCACCGAGCCCGAGATTATTGGCAATCTGGTTGAAGACTGCATCTTCGACGGCGTGCTGAATCAACTTGCCGACGCCACCATTGCTATTAACTTCATTCGTGATTGCGGTGGGGGCGTGGGCATTGAAATTGGGGGGTCCCCTTTTGTGACCCGAAACCTCATTTGCTTAAACTCCGTGGGGGTCGTGGCCAACACGGGCGTCACTCCGATCATCCAACGGAATGTCATCATTCGAAACGAACAGTACGGCCTGTTCTTCTCGTCGGGAGCGGTGCCGATTGCGGTGGATAACGATATCTATGAGAACCCGGTAGGGATTCGGGCCGACTTCTACAACCCACCCTTAGAAGAACCCATCAACGCAGTGAGCAATTTCTGGGATACCCTAGACATTGATAGCGTGGGGCTCGACCTCATTCTGGATGAGAACGACACTCCAGGTGCGGGGGCCGAGGTTGAGTATCTCCCCATCGGACCCTCGCCGTTCAATCCGTTTAACTTCGATCCCACGGCCCAGTGCGAAGTTGAGGATACCGAGACCTTGCGTAAGCGGCTTGTTTCCCTGGCCGCAGAAGCGCCCGTTGAGCTACCGAGTAGAACGCAGCGCCCTTAGGCGCTGGCCCGTTTCTTCGCGGCTTTTTTCTTCGCAGTCTTCTTCGTGGGCGCCTTCTTCTTCGATGTTGCCTTCTTAGAAACCGCCTTTGTCGTCTTCTTTGCGGCGACCTTCTTGGCCGACTTCTTCTTGTCCCGTTTCTTCCAAAGGTCCATATCGGGTTCGTAAGATCGGCAGAGGCGCTCCCCCAAGGGACACGCTTCGCACCGGGGCCACCGAGCCACGCAAACATTCCGCCCATGATCAATCAGGTGATGGCTTAGCATCGTCCAATCCTCTTGGGGAAAGTGCTTCATGAGATCTTTTTCGATCTTGTTGGTGTCGCTGTGTTTGGTGAGCCCAATCCGATTGGATAGTCGCGACACGTGAGTATCGACAACAACCCCTACGTTCTTATTGAAGGCATTTCCCAAAACCACATTCGCGGTCTTTCTGGCCACTCCCGCCAAGGAGAGAAGATCGTCCATGGTGTCCGGAACCTCGCCTCCATAAACGTCCACGATTCGGTTAGCCGCGGCCAAGATCGACTTGGCTTTGTTCCGATAAAACCCGGTGGAACGAATCAGCTCCATGAGGGTGTCGAGATCGGCTTTGGCCATTTTCTGAGGCGTGGGGTACTTCTTAAACAAGGCCGGCGTCACCATGTTCACCCGAACATCGGTGCATTGGGCGCTGAGGATCGTCGCCACCAAAAGCTCAAACGCGTTGCCGTGGACCAACGCACAATGGGAATCTGGATAGGCCTCTTTGAGGGCCCCCAAAACCAACTCCGCTCTTTCATTTCGTCTCACCAAGAACCTCCGGCTTCTGCC
>JABDJR010000202.1 GCA_013003415.1 Candidatus Eiseniibacteriota bacterium
GTAGTACATGCCGGGAGAGGTTCCACGACCGGCAAAATCGGATCCATCCCATCGCCAGTTGTGATTCCCGGCGCCTAAGGCACCGAGAGCATCTTGCTTGACCACGCGCCCACGCACATCGAATACCGAGACGGTTACGTCCGTCTGCTCGGGTAGCGAGAAAGTCAACACCGTGCTCGAGCGCATGGGGTTGGGAGCCGGCGTGAGAAGCTGCATGTTGGCAATTCCGGGTCCGTCCTCGGGGGTGGAGAGGGCGGTACACCCGGGGTTCACGACCAAGTTGTCAATGTACCACCCGTCAAACTCGAGATTGGTGTCGGCCTCCAAGCGGAATCGGAACTCGACGGTCTCCCCCACGAAGTCATCGAGGGGGAGAGACTCGTGACGCCAATCTCCAGGATCGGCAACTAAGTCCGCCCAAGCGGGATCGTCCCCCGCATCGTAGCGGGCGAGCTCGCTCCATGAGCCACCATTGTCCGTGGATACCTCGATGATTCCGTAGTCGAAGTCGTCTTCGGTGATACAGATGTGATCGAACTCAAGGACCGAACCTAAGGGCAAGATCACCGGCACCGCATAGTTAGCAATGGCGTTTTCCTTGCAGCCGCCTTCCAGACTGCCCTCGGGGCAACCCTGGTAGAGGCCGGCCGGACTATCGGTCCAGGCAAAGCTTCCGCTTTCGGCAAAGGGAGTCAGGCCCCAATTGCTGTTGGTAAACCAGAACTCCGCACCGGTCTCAAAGTCATCTGCGGCCGTGCAGCCAATGGTACCCGCGTATTCATAGGCCGAAGTGCGACCGCTTTCTTCCCCGGAGAGCACGGCGGAGATTTCGTAAAGGTACAGACCGCGTGGAGCCGTATCCTGATAAGTCGTTACTGAACCGCTAAGTTCGGCAATCTGGACACCATCACGATAGAGTCGCACGTTGTCGTAGCTGCCCGAGTTAACCCACTGAAGATCCACCGGGTCGGTGAAGTTGTTGTCGTTCTGCGCCGTGGCCGAGATGGATGAAGGCGGGGCCAGAATGGCCGTGATGGGACGCTCGAAAGCGAAGACATCGTAGGCACCCCAGTCCGTCTGCGTGCCTTCGTGGCGAATCCGAAGGTAATACGTATCGGTCGTCGGGGAGAAGAAGTCGAGGCGCGCATCTTTCACTCCCGGATCGCTACTACTGTTGGAGCCCAAAAGTCCTCCCGCTGGACTTAAGATTTCCAACCGACAATCGGTGGCATGAAAGTAGGCGCGCGCCTCGAACCCGTATCGCGTGCCGGCAACCGCGTTGAACGCAATGACATCGACGTCGCCGGTTCCGAACAAGGTGTGGTGTTCGCCGCCGGGATGGTTCGGCATCGCCAGAGAGGCAGAGACCTGTGAAAAGTCGGAGGCGGTATCGGTATCGGTGCCGTGAATGTCGCGTCCGAGCCCGAAAGGCACGACCGGAGCAATCAAACTTCCCGTAAAGGCGGTTCCTGCAGGTACGGGCTCACTGTTGGGAGTGCCGTCGGCGTCCGCCCAACTCACGAAGTCGACGGGGTTGTTGGCGGCGTCGCGCACAACCGCGGCCCCGTTGACACCCCACACCCAGGACATGTTGAAAGAAACCGGAGTGTCGCCGGCGTACAGACGGGAAGCTCCGTTTTCGAGAACATCGCCGCGCTCAAGCACCGCAACCACCTCGCCGGGTTGAAGGGTGAAGGCAGGGAAAGTGTAGATGCGCTGGGCAACCGGTTGGGTATCGTCATTCAGATACACTTGGATTTGCCAGCCCGTAAGGTCAACCGCAACATCACTTGAGTTATAGAGCTCAACCGCGTCTTGGACACCCAGATCCACTTCGCTGATTACGATGCCGCCTCCGGGGCCGGCGTTGTGGGCTACCGGAACCAGCGCGCTGGCGTTGCTTGTGCTGTTGTCAGGTTCAAAAGCGTCCTCAATGAATTCCGTGGCATTGAGGGTGACAAAGATGTTGTCGATTTCACTCTGCATGAAACCGGCTCCGTTCACATCGAACCAGCCGTTGTAGTAGTCCTCGACCGTCAGTGCGTTAGAAGCGGGAAGACTTGGGAGGTAGACGGTTTCGATAGCCCAGGTTGTCGGTAAACCCACTGCGAGGTTGTCATCATCAAACCCTGGGGTGAGGTCCACTGTGTTAGGAGCGTCGACCAGGTCCCAAAGAATGGAGGTCACATTGGTTTCGTTGGCGGAACCAATCTGACCCACCGGGTCCCCAGTCCAAAGCAGGCCGGTCTCGAAATCATAAGAGAACGAAAGGCCACCCGCAGCGGGTAGGGGAGGCGGAATCTGAAGGTCGCCATAAACACTGACCTGTTGTTCGATGTTGGATCCATTGAATTGACGGTTCTCGCGGAACTGGCGAACCTTACCGCAGTGGAAAGTAGCGACTCCCTCTCCGTAAGAGAGGGTTGGGTCTTGGTTGCTGTCGCCTAGGAAATGGCTTCCGCCGGGATTATCCGAAGCCGCAAACACATCATCGAAGTAATGCCCGATTTCATGAAGGATGACCGTATCAGACCAACCGTCCGTATCGTTACCCTGGCCCGGCGAGGAAATTAAAATCCCTTGGTAGAGATAGTTGCTTCCCTCGTTGGGGCTGGTTGGTGACCATGCAAGGACCACAAATTCACTGGCATTGGGCAAGCGGTTCAGCTGAGAGGGCAAGGCAATCCAGTCAAAAAAGTCGACCGTGTTGTCATAGATGTTGAAGGCCTGAGCCACACCGGTTCCATCTGGGTCTTGAATCAGGAAGGATCCAAAATCGAGATCGTTGTTCGGATCATGGGCGATTTCGGTGGTGGTGGTAATCGCGTGGGTCATGGACGCGGTGGTGATGAGGAAGCCCAAACCAAGAGCGCGCTGAAAGTCATCCACCACGCGAATCTCATAACCGGCGTTGGTACCATGGGTGAGGCAACGGGCGTATAGATTGACCAGGCCAATAACGCCCGTTACCTCGATCGTATAGTTGCCGTTAGCATCGGTGGCACCTGAGGCAAGGATTTGCTGAGTGGTGGCATCGACGATCTCGACATTGGCCATACGAATAGGAAGGTTCTGAACGGTACCGGTATACCCTTGAAGATCCCAAACTCGATCTTCATAGAGGAAGGTGCCCGTCACTTCAAAAGCAAAAGCGGGTGTAGCCGCTAGAGTGGATAGACAAAGCAAGAGGGTCAGCAGAAGGGTTCGTTGTGAGGTTTTCATCGGTCAATCCTCTTTGCGGAATACTCAAGGACGGTCTCGCCGCTGGGGTGCGCGACGGGGGTGCCGGGGTCGGCGGGACCGTTCGGGAGAATGTTATAGGTCGCACCGCGAGTAACCATCCCAGTGGGACCCTCCCCTTGGATTTCGAATTCCAGGAAGAAACGGTCTCCTTGGTTAGGTAAGGCCACGGAAAAGAGGCTAGATCCGGTGCTTTTTTCCGAGAGAGTGCCCAATGATTTTGCTGCCACCGAATCCAAAAGCCGCGCCCCGTGGGAACGGGTTAGCTTTACGGTGACGTTCCGGAGAGCGGTGGAGGTTGCCACATCCACGTTGAGATCGAGCCTCTGGCCGTTTCGAATCTCGTTTTGCGGAGTCACCTTGACTTGGATGGGGTGTTGTAAGTCCGTATCGCAAATCAGCGCAGAGGTTTCCGGCGTAACTTGCGTCGTACTCAAGGCGCTGTAGTTGGCAAAGCCCACAGAAAACAAAAGCGAAGTTGTTGCCAGAGCGAGAAGTGTTCGTTTGGGTGTGAACCGAACCATCGTGTGCTCCTTTATGGTTGATGGAGAGTGCCCGTTCAATTTCATGGGCCCATCATCTGCATTGGGGCTTGAGAAATGCCTGAACGGGCCTTGAGGTGGGTTTGTAAGGTGTTGTTTTGTAGTGTTTTATAAAATTAATGAGAAAGGGCGGAGGCCGGGGAGACCTCCACCCTTCTCTATGGGTAGGAGCGCTACCGCTCCCCCCCCAAGATCACGACTTACTTAGCGAGTTAGGGTCACCTTCTGGGTGTAAACGCCACTCGAGACGTTTAAGACGAAGAAGTAGATGCCGGCCGGTGCATCGGAAAACCGGTCGGTGCGTCCATCCCAGGTTTCCGTATAGGAGCCGCTGGGAAGTCGGTCGGCCACGATGCTGCGAACACGACGTCCCTGCACATCGAAGACCGAGAGTTCCACGAATCCTGGGCGATCCACTTCAAACTGCACCGA
>JABDJR010000224.1 GCA_013003415.1 Candidatus Eiseniibacteriota bacterium
GAACCAGGCCGGAAAACAGAGCTATGAGAAGGAGGAGTTCCTTCAGACTCATTCCCCTCCCTTAAGCCTCGAAAGCGCTTCGGCTGATTTCACGCCGGTTTGCGTATTCGGGTACAGGGTGACTGCGGTTTCGTAAAGCTTGATCGCGCGCTCCGTATCTTTGAGTTCGCGCTCGCTGAGTTGGGCCGCAGCCCAAAGCTGAGCCGCCCCCTGAGGGGTTCCTCGGAGAGCTTCGGCCAAACTTTCTAGCTCGCTGATCGCCTCTTCCCAGCGCTTTTGGGCACCATAGATCCGGGCGAGCTTTTCCCGAGCCGAATAGGACAACCCTTCTGCCGGGAAACGCGAGATGAAGTTGCGATAGGCTTCTTCCGCTTCGCCCAGCGAACGCCCCCGACTTGTGGCGTCTCCCACGCGGTCGTACCGGGAGGCAATCTCGAGATGGGAGATAAGAGCCTCTTCACTCAGAGGATGCTCCACTGGAAGTGAGCGGTAAGCTTCCAACGCTCCTGCCCAATCCCCAGTTCTTTCCAACAGGCGTGCGCGGTACAAAGCGCCCTGAGCGAGAAAGGAGTCTTCCTTGGGATACTCTTCTCGAAGCCGGTCCAGATAGTTGATGGCGGTCTCTGTATTCTCGCGACTACCCTCATACTTGGAAAGGGACAACAAAGCGCGCGCAGCGAAAGTGCTTTCCGGATACTTGGCAACCAGCTCTTCAAGAATGCCGGCGGCTTCTTCGATCTTACCCAAGCCAAGGCGCGTGGCTTCGGCCATGGCAAACTTGATCTTTCCCGGGTCTTCCGGAGGATCCTCAAAGGTTGTCACTTCGCGTTCCATGACCCGCATCTGATCAAGGGCTTCGTTCCAATCTCCAAGGTCACTGGCCACATCGACGAGTCGCGACCGCGCTTCATAGGCACTCTCGGCATGCTTGGGATTCTGGATTTGATTGCGGTAATAGGCGCGCGCGTCTTCGTAGAATGGTGCCTTGTTTTGTGCATTGCCGGCTTTCATCCGCGCAACTCGGAGGGGAAGAAACATCACAACCCCTTCGACCCCTTGCGCGCTTGGCGCTGGTTCGATGGTGTTGATGATCTTCTCGTAGGCCTGGATCGCTTCCGGGGTTCGGCTTTGGCGTTGCAGCAACTGCGCTAAAGCCAAAAGCCCGGTGCCCTGAGCATTCGGAATGTCTGCAAACTCCTGATCAATGGAGCGAAAGATGGCTTCTGCCTCGGTCGAATCTCCCATGCTGGCTCTGAGATTTCCGGAACGCGCAAGGGCTCGCGCGGCGATGGCTCTCATTTCTGCAGCAGCCAAAGCCTCCGGAGAGTCGCCGCTCGGTACGGGCGTCGCTTTGTACTTTTCGCCTAGCTCTTGATAGGTGTTGGCCAAAGCCTCCCACTGCTCAGGCTCCACAAGCTTCGGCTTGATGGAGAGCCGGGTGAACTCCCGGTTTGCTTTCCAAAGTGCTTCTTCAGCTTTGTAACGACCTGAGAACTCGCTGTGATAGCAGCCCCCAAGAAGGACGACAAGAAAACCCAACATCAAAAATCTCATCGTTTTCATTGCGCACCTTCCTGCTTCCAGAGGAAGAGAAACGTAACTGCCCCGGCCAAAACAAAGCCGAGAATGAGTTCCGCAAAAATCTCCACCCCCATAATCCCAATCATCATTTCGGGCTGAAACTTATTGGTAATCAGATCACCTCGCCCCTGCACATAGCTCAAGGGGAACTGGAACATGGCGGTGATACCCACGAGGATGACTGTGGGGAGAAAGATACTTTTGGCCGTGGAGAAGGACGACTTAATCGCCGACATGAAGTTCTCTTCTTTGAGAACAATCCATGCCACGCCATAGATAAAGAAGGCTTGGATAACAACGGCTAGAAATTGGGTGCCAAACCGAACTCCCCAACGCGCGGCGGAGTTCGTCAGAAACAAATCGCTTGGCACAAGCCGTTGACTGAGGAAAGCCGTGAACACGACCACGCTCGTCACCGCGGTCAGGAGAATCAAGTGGGGGTAAAACTTGAAGGCGTGAGACCATGGGCGATCCGTCACCTTGCGTCCGAAGGACTCTGCGAACTTCAGCGTGGCCACACCAATGAGCCAAGAGGAAAGCAGAATTCCGAGAATCAAGGTGATCCGGGCAAACGCCACCGGCATCACAGAGAAAAAGTAAGGGTAATGAACAGCGCCCTCACCCCCACTCCATTTCAGAAGCGGCATCATGCCCCACTGACTCCACGGTTGGTGGAAGGTGAGCAATAGGCCGAGGGCTATGATCTGAATGAGAGTCAGCAAAAGGAAAGGTGCCCAGAGGCCGCCCTTGAAAAAACGCTTAAACACGTTTCGGCAAGCCCAACCGACCACACTCAGCGACTTAAAAAGTCCCATCTTGGTTCTAATCTCCTCGATAGAGAATCGAAATAATTTCCGACATCACAGAACTAGATGACGGAAAAGTTGTCAAAACGTCTATGCGGCAAGCAGTCCTATCCATGGCACAAACTGTCAGATTTATCGGCGCTTTCAGCGCCTCCCTTGACCGACGACCAAATTGGGACCAGGTAGGAGCCCGTCGAGGGTTGAGCGCGACGGGGTTGTAAAAGTAAACAAAACAAGCAACCCATGTTTTGCCAAGTGATTATACCGAAATGTAAAGCCGGTCTACTCAGAAAAGTGGCGAACGAGCCCGATTTCCTTTTGAGGCTCACCCCCCTCATTCTGCGGCAACCCAAGCACGGGAAACCCTGGATTTACGGGGATTCTGGAACGACGAGGAACCATTTCAGAATTGTTTCTGTAAAGAATTGTTTACAGCTTGAACTTTAGGTCAGGAGGCTTTCCGCAGAGCTTCGGCCAATAAGACCCTCAAGCTCGTGAATTCCGCCAGATCCAGAAGATGATCCAGACGATCGGCGGTCTGACCCAGGTTGTGGTAGTGCGTCCACTGGGTACGCCGGGAGACGGGAAAGCGGGGCTGGTCGGGGTCGAGCTCCCAGGGGTGGACATTAAGCACCACCGGAATGGAGTCTTGGAGCATTTGGTTGATGGCCCATTTCTGGAACCCAAGAGGCAGAAGGCGCACGTAGGCTCCCCCCGTAGCGGGAACGTTCATGG
>JABDJR010000284.1 GCA_013003415.1 Candidatus Eiseniibacteriota bacterium
CTTGCGGGTAGTCCACAAATTTGAAGTAGGCATCCACGTACCCTACCGGTACATCGGGCGCCGCTTCTTTTACTCGTCGAATGTAGGCGAGAAGTTCTTCCGCCGAGAGCACATCGCGAAGGAGGACCTCATTCCCGCCGGCCAGAATGCCGGCATGGCCGGCCTGGGCAACCTTAATGGCGTTCGCCACTTCCAGTTCATTGCGATCTCGGTCACCGTCGAGCCAGACACCCACCATGGTCTTGAGACCATTCTCGGCCGCAATCCCAGGGATCAGCTCATTCCCGTCGGTGCAAGAGAAGCTGCGAATCCACTTCACATAGGGCTTCAAGATGCTCATGCGCTCGCGGATTTGCGTTGCCCCCAGAATAGTTCCTGGGCTCTGCCCTTCACGGTAGGGGCTAAAGGAGATCCCATGGATCTTCCTTTCGAGAATCTTTCTGGCCAGGGATCGTAATTCTTCATCCGAGAGCCCGGAAGAATCGATTCCGGCTAGAGAGAGATATCGCTGGTAGGGGTTCGGCATGGAGGTCCTTCAAGGTTGAATAGACAGGATTTCAGCAAATGGCCGGTTACCCTAGCACTCGGTTGGACCAGGAGCAAGGCCAGGGAACCAAACGCCCTATCTCCCTAAAGTCCTAGTCGAATGTGGGCATGTTATCTGCCCAATTGGTAATGATTTCGAGTTGAGTCACGATTCCAGAACCGGGGACGTCTTCCATGACGTAGAAGCCCCCGAAACCGTCTGCCGATAGATGAGGCCATACGTAGGACCCGGGGTTTGTAAGGATCGAGCGCGGTTGGCTCGCAGCAAGGAAGGGCTCGCGAGTTATATCCACCTCGACCGCCTCTTCGGACCCGAACGCGAAAACCTTACTTCCATCGCGGCTCCAAACGGCCCTCCAGTCATCTCCTGGCAAAACGCGCACTTTCGGCCCCAGGTCAGGGAAAGAGCGCATGACTAAGGCGGGTCGGGTTCCCTGTCTCTCCAGGTAGAGAAGGACGGAACCATCTGGTGAAAGCCTGGCATCGGCAAGAGGCTCAATATTGACTTCGGTGGGTTCTCCGTCAAAAGGAACTCGAAATAGGCGTAGACGTTTTCCGTCGAGAGCAAAGTCGTGGACCAAGAGTTCGCGACTACTTTGAAACCAAGAGCGAGGGGCCGCCTCGGAAGGGGCCTTGAAGATCCGACGAGGTTCCGAGCTGCCGTCTACCGCAATCACAAAAACATCTAAGGTGGTTCCCCCATCCATGCCTCGGAACGCCAACCACTTTCCATCGGGAGACCAGCGCAAAGCCATCGGACCTTCCACCTTCCCAAGGGGGAGAACTGTCTCCGTGAGCCCTTTCAGTTCGGTAACTCTTATTTTTCCATCCAAAACCGTGGCAAAGAATTCACCGTCAGGTGAGGCTGCCATGCCGGTGAAGTAGTTGGGTTCTAAGGGTAAGGTGATCGAGGCCTTGTCTTTTACGATCTTTAGCTGACGCAAATTTCGGCGATTGCCTCTGACGGCTCCACGGCTAAAAATGGCGGTGCCATTTTTGGCCACCGCAAACACAGCCGCCCCGGCCCCTGCGATGGAAATGTCTCGATCGACCGCGATCCCGGACTGACTCACAGATTCGGTGGCGGTGTTTAGGGGCGCCACTAAGAGAGTCCCCTTGGGATCAACATAAGCAAGGCGATTCTTGGAAATCGGCGCGGTGGCAGTAGCGCGGATGTTTAGGTCAGAGAAAGCTCCGCTTTCAAGATTCAAGATACCGAGTCTCAAGAAAGCACTTCCACCCTGGAGTCGCACCAAAGATTTGTTGGGAACATCGAGGAGCTGGGGCCAGGCAAGGGAGGAGTAGGATTTTTCTTGAACCTTGGCCGCCTTAAGGAAATTGTTTCCCGTGCCCCCGGCTGCGTTAACTTGCCAAAGTCCTTTGGGGAGTTGGTCCGCGTAGATGATCGTGCCGTCCTTGCCCCAACTCGCTCCAAAAAAATCGCGGGTGTCACACACCTCTTGAGTGAGACCTGTTTCCAAAGAGTATTTCTTAAGGCCCCGCGTGACGCCTTGGGGTTTGGTTCCTGAAACCCCCACCGCGAACAGGACCCACTTTCCGTCCGGGGAAAAGGTGGGCCCCTCAGCGGAGATGCTCTCGGGGACCAGCTTAGATTCGGAGGCACCCAAGTCGCGGACCCAAAGTTGATTGGCGGGGACGCTTTCGCTTTGGGTTACAAAAGCGATGGTGGAACCATCATCGGAAATGGCTACGGTGGGGGATGCCCAGCCGGCTAGTCGATGACCCTCCGGAAGATCGATCATGGCTCGCACCATGGGTTGAATCGGGGAGTCCACCGCCTTCGGTGGAAAGAGCTGGGGCAAGAGGAACCGCTCTGCCAAGAGAGCAACCAGAGCAACGGCCATCGCGACTTGCCAAACTTTCAGCCCGGTTCGCTTCTTCGAGGTTTCCGGCTCTTGAGATTGGGCGGAAACTTCGGTCGGATTGGCCGCGATCCACTTTAGTTCATGCATGGCGTCGCGGGCGTTTTGCAGCCGCGCATCGGGATCCTTCTCTAAACACCGCCGAACCAGACGATCAAGAGAAGACGGAGCAAGTTGCGTATGGTCTGAAAGGGGAGTGGGTTCTTTCTC
>JABDJR010000297.1 GCA_013003415.1 Candidatus Eiseniibacteriota bacterium
CGTTCATGGGGCCCAAACGCACGGCAGGCAGAGGAAACTCGGCGAGCCGCCCCTGAGGTGTGTCTACCCAGTGGGGCCCTCGAGGGGCATCGGGAATTCCGTACTTCCGCCGCTTGATGGGGAAGATACTGGAATCGTACTCATAACCCTCCTCGGTCAATACATCGAGAGCCCATCGTGTCCCCTCAACAATGGTGTAGGACGGGGCGCGGTAGCCAACCACCTCTTGCCCGGACAAGTCTTGAAGAATCTTGCGGCACCGCCGGACGTCCTTTCGGAACTCTTCAGGGGTTTGACGATAAATCAATTCGTGGCCGTAGCCGTGGGAAGCAACCTCATGGCCTTCCTTGGCGATCCGCTTCACCAGCTCCGGATGCCGCTCGGCGGTCCAGCCAAGAATGAAGAAGGTACCCAGAACTTGTTTCCGAGCAAGCAACTCCAAAACCCGAAGGGTATTGAGTTCGGTCCGATCTTCAAGATTGGCCCAATCTGCGCGAGGGCAGAATTCGCGAAGGGCTTCGGCTTGGAAATAGTCTTCCACATCGGTGGTAAAAGCAGCGAGGTAAGGTTCAGTTCTCATGGAAGTCCGACTTGGTTCAACGCTCCCGAAATAGTTGGATCGAGCAAGGCAATGAGAGAGCGCATCTGTTCCTGGTGGCGTTCGGAAGCGATGAAACGTACGAAGGCGGCATCTGTGGGCTGGCGCTTCAGGGAATTTTTGACCAGATCCCATTTTAACGCATACTCGCCCGTGACCGTACCTGAACGTGTCTTAAACCAGTACAGGACTTCTTGGCGTTGATCCCGCTTCTGGATCCACATACTCGACGCCGGACAGGCCACCCCACCCAGAGTTAACGAAACCGGATCAATACTTGTGGTTCGCCATCCCGCGCCTGGGAGGCAGTTTCTGGGCGAGTGAATTTGGGAGCCGACTTCCTGGTCTTTGAAGTAAGCCACAAACAAGGAGACGGAAGCCCCGGTGGCATCGACGTATTCACGGAACAGATAGGCATCGGCCGCCAACACTTCTTCCACCTCGGGGGTCATCGTGTAATCGCGGCTCTGCCAGCCTCCCACGACGGCGGGCACTTGGGAGAGATCGGGAATGCGATCACTGGAAACCCTCGCTGCGGATAGGTTACGAGCGTAGAAACCGGTTGCGCTAATGATGAGAAGGGCTAGGACGAAGCGGATGGCCATATGGTTCTTACCCCTTTCCCAAGGACCAATAGTCCCAATAAAGACACGGCAAAGATGATTAACCCAAAGAATTCATGGATGAATCCCTCGGCAACTTCGGGCCCGATCACGTGGGCACCAACACCGGTTCCCCAAACCCGGATGGCGTTTCCGAAGACGCTAAGCGGAATGGTTAACGCAAACACGAGCCATTTGGCCCAAATTGGGATCGGAAGCGACCTGGCAAACAAGGAACCGAGGGCCAAAAACGCATAAAGAGAACGAATACCACTGCAGGCTTCGGCCACCTCGAGGCTGTGATCGGGAAGGTGAATGACATTCCCTTCGCCCACTGCCAAAATACCGATCCCTCGCATGCCGACGATGGCGCACTTCGCCGCGATTCCCTGAAGCGGCCCGGTAAGTCCATAGTAGATGACATAGGGCATGGGGATAGCCAGCAGAAGGAAAGCGAGAGAAAAACCAGTTTCCTTCAACCATCGCCAGCCTGCGAAAAAGACAACCAGGGAAACTAGCAAGACCACCAAGCTCACGCGCGCGGTGAAGACCTCAGCCCCGGCGCTTCCCAGGACGAGCATTCCCCCCGCGGCCAGAATGCCCAGCAGTCCCAAAGCAACCGGTCGCCTAGGGAGTTTCGCGAGTTCTTCACGCTTCTGCCAGATCAGGAAGGCAGAGACGACTGGAATGAGATAGCCATGACTGTAGTTCGGATCTCTACCCCAATCGCGGAAGAGCTCCGTGACCACAGGTGCATAAACAACCCCAACCGCTATGGCTAGGATGCTGAAGCCGATTTTCTCGATTTGTGTCACGCGGCAAAAACCTCCAACCCTTTTTCAGGAGGAACAAGGGTAGCACATTGGTTTTCGGCCGCCTGCTAGCGGTTCAATAGAAGCTTTTGCGTTAGGGGATTCTGGGCGTTTTGAACCCTGGCGAAATAAATCCCATTTGGCAGGGCTCGACCCGAGCGGGAGCGACCCGACCAACTCGCCTGCCAGGCCCCACCTCGAAGATCAGCTCGAAGGGTTTGTACGACGGCCCCTCGAACATCAAAAACCTCAATCCGCACTTCGTCCGGGGTACCAGCCAAGCCCCGCAGTTCAAGTCCTAGGGAACCCCCTAAGGGGTTCACCGAGAACGACGGAGCGTTGGTGATGTTGTCGACCCTCACCCAGCTTGAGCCGGGAGAACGGTCTCCCTCTTCCGTGATGGCGAGGATGGCATAGTCAAGATCTCCCACCGGGAGAGAGCGATCGGTAAAGGTCGTTACTCCGACTCCGACCTCCCCCACAACCTGAACGTAGAGGTTGTCGACGCGCCTCCGAATCTCATAACCACTCACGTGAGGTTCGGGAGACGCATTCCAGTTCAGGATCACACGACCTTGAAAGAAGTTTCCGTTCAAGCCCGCGGGAGCCAACGGAGGCGAAGTGTCCTGCAAGTTGCCCGAACCGTCTACGGCCAGGTACCCGACTCTCCAGTCGGACGATCTACCGACTTCATCGAGTGAACGAAGGGCAAAGCCATACACAACACCACCGGTGAGACCGTCGATATTATGATGCTCGAGTTTCCCGGGATTCTTAGGCGTCACAAGAATCGGATACTGTTGCGCTGCCAACCACCAGGAGGTCTGCGTGTTTGGGTTTTCTACATAGCGAATTTCGTAAGCCGTCGCTTGTCCGACCTCTCCATCATCGCCCCCCGCACGCCAGCGCATTTGAATCCGACCCGAACCCGCTCGAGAAAGCTCCAAAGCCGCAGGGAGGAATGGAGCGATTTGATCCTCAAGAGGCTCAATCACCGCCGTGTTCGAAACCAGGGATTCGTTGCCCCACACGTCCCGGCTGATCATGGCCACTCGAAAGGGAACCGAGAACGATGGTTCCTCGATGGTCCACACTTGCTTACCCGACGCTGCGGGTCCCGGTGGACTCGCCATGATTTCAGCTTGATCCCATAGGAAGCCTTCGATGGACTGCCCACCCGATTCGAATCGGAACTCGTAATTCAGAAGCGGGCTGTTGTCAGTAGGAACAGACCAGGAAAGGCTGACCGCTCCGTCGATAGAAACCGTTCCCGCGAGGTCGCTCACCGTGGAAGGCGGCGTTACGTCGGTGGGTTGAGCCAAGTTGACGGTGACGACGTTTGATGATGCGGACCAAAGCCCGTCCCAGTCACGACTCTTCAAAGCAAAAGACTGAACGGAATTCTCCGTCAAGTTCGACAGAGTAAGCACTTCAAGGACGCCAGGATCTTTCGGAGATGGCGCCGGGATAGCGTTCCCTTGCTCAAAACTCCAAGCGCCGTTTCCTTGGAACCGACGCAGATCATAGCTATGAACCTTAGCCGTACCCGTGGCCACAGGATCTCCGGGGGCGGACCAACGCAATTCAACCGTGGTGCTGTTCACAACAATGGCTGACAAGTTGCTCACAGGATCCGGAGGAAAATTCCCTGCCGGTATTTGTATCTCCACCGTATTTGAGGTTGGCGACCAGTTCCCATCCGCATCCTTGGAGCGAATCGCAAAGGCAAGAGTTGCCCCGGGAGAAAGCTGATCGATTGTGAGGGACTCCGCGCTGCCCGGAACACCCGGCAGGAAGGGCGTGGGCACGATATCTCCGGTCTCCCAGTTCCAGTTTCCGGGGCCGCCACCCATTTCGCGCAGCTCATAGCCCACGGCCGGGCCCCAAACGCCCTGATCAATGGCCGTAGGAGCACTCCAGGTCAGCTCCACCGACCGGTCACCGACCAAGGCCACCGAAAGATCTGTGACGTTGGTAGGAGGCACTTCATCTTCGGCAACGAGTTCCAGCCAGCCTTTCAAAACATCGCTAGAACCAGCGGTGTGAACTTCAACTTCTGTTCCTCCGGAAACGTCGCTCGGGACGGTTACGGTTACAGCGAGTTGATCACCACCGATGTTTTGAATTTGAGTGGAGGAAAACGATGTCCCTACCTTCGGATGGAAGCTCACCAAGTTGACATCCTCCAAACCAATTCCCGTCAAAGTGAACACGTGTGTCCCGGAGGACAGCTGGTTTGGCGAAAGTTCTTCAAGAAAGGGAACGTTGTTGGGTGTCCAACTGATCACAGGTGAAATCGCGGACCATTCGTTCTGGCTGTTGGATGTGCGTATGGCGGCATACACGGTTTGGCCGGGCACGAGACTCGACACAGAGTACGTTTCTAAACTGCCGAAACTCAAAGGTGCCGAGACTCCGATTTGTGAAGCTGCACTAGCCCACCACGCGTTTATATCGCTTCCAGGAGCGGTTGTGCTGATTCGGAGATCGTAGCTAGTGGCCTGACCGATGTTTCCGTGGGCACCGGGAGCTTCCCAACGAAGCAACCAAGCCGAGCGTTCGTCGCCCTGACCCCACACGGTTGCGGGTAGTAGCAAGAACAGGAAGGTCAGCCAAAATGAGTGAAAGCAGCGGTCGAAGAACTTGGGTGCACCGCCGAGCTGCTTTTTAGAAATTGTCCCCTACTCCTCTCCCCCCAAGGAGCAGATGAGCAAGGGCTGGGCCAATTCGACCGAAAAGGCGGATTCAAACTTTTAGTCTAGGGCACTGCTAGATAAACACTTATATCGGTGCGCAAAAGAACCCAAAGTGCAGAACAAGGTCCTTGCCCCAACCGCACGTGCAAACTGCCCGGTGTGAATGGTGGGATGCAAGGAAATTGCAGATGCTGGTAAGAGTTCTGAGGAAGTGTTTTGTGGGAGGCTCTAGGGAGCAACAACAAACTGGAATTCGTAGTCGTCTACACCAGACACACCGCCAGAGCCGTCGGCGTTGGCGTCTAAGGCCTCTCCATCTTGTCGATGAACCGCGGCGTCGACGTGCACGGTTACGGTCTCGCCGGCAACCCAAGGGATGGTGGGTTCAAACACAAGCGTCGTCCCGTTGTTCTCAAGGCTCAGAGAACCCGAGCGCGTTCCACTCACAGACCCGACCACACTCAGAAAGGCAGGGTTGACCGTCCCGGGCAAGGGATCACTAAACAAGATGCGAACCGGAGCGTTGATTGGAACATTGCTGGTTCCGTGTCGCGGAGAGGTTCCGACTAACAACATGGACCAAGAT
>JABDJR010000298.1 GCA_013003415.1 Candidatus Eiseniibacteriota bacterium
CCGGTGAGCTTCGTCTCGGACGCGAATAAGAAGCTTCAATGCGGGATCTTTCTTGCTCAGACGAAGAACGTCTTCTCGCCCCGGGATGACGATCTCTTCTTCCCGCTTCTGGAGTCCGACCACGGCCACATCGCTCAACCCTTCTTGCTCCAGTGCGGTGAGGGCGGCGTTCACCTGTCCCAAACCTCCGTCGATGAGGAAGAGGTCCGGGGTTGAGAACTCGCCTCTTACAATGCGTCGCGCGCGGCGTCCCACCACCTCAGCCATCATCGCGAAATCGTTCGGCCCTTCCTCGTGTCGCATTTTGAATTTTCGGTAGGAACCGCGAGCCGGTTTTCCGTTGACGAAAACCACCAAGGAGGCCACCGGTTCGCTTCCTTGAATGTTGGAAATGTCGAACCCTTCAATGTGGGCCGGGGGCGAAGAGAGATTCAATTCTTTTTGCAGGGCATACACGGCGGGGTCTAGACCACCCCGGGTAGACGCCCCTCTTGCCTCTTCTAGATCGAGCCGTGAGTTATCTTCGGCTAAGCGCAGGAGCCCCGACAAACGTCCCCTCTTGGCCGCCTTGAGCTGCAGTTTTCGCTGAGCGCGCTCGGAGAGCCAAATCTCGATGGCCTCGGTTCCCTCGGGAAGAAACGGAACCACGATGTCGTTTGGAATGATGTCGGCGGCTTGGTAATACTGGGTGATGAACGCGGCGAGGACACTGGTATCGCTTTCGCCGGCGGTGCCGCGAATCTTCCGAGACTCTTTCCCCAATACCTTGCCTCCACGCACTTGAAGCACGGTGGCGTAGGCAACATCCTCATCGCGACTGAGTCCGAGGACATCGGTATCGCGGCCGGTAGAGGTCAGCATTTTCTGACGCCGCATGAGTCGTTGAATGCCTTGGAGACGATCCCGCAGTCGAGCCGCGCGCTCGTACTCCATGGCTCCGGCTGCAACTTCCATCTCTTCCTTGATGGACTTCACGACCGTGTCTTCCTGCCCGGATAAGAACTGGCAAAGGCGGTCTACGATTTCACGGTACTCAGCTGGAGTGACCTTGTCGATGCAGGGAGCTGCACATCGATGAATGTGATAGTCGAGGCACTCTTTATATCGGGGTCCTCGGCCAGGCCTGGTTCCCATGCAGGAGCGAATAGGAAGAAGGGAGCGCGCCATTTTCAAGGTGCGCCGAAGAGCCCCGGCGTCTGTATAAGGCCCAAAATAGCGAGAGCCATCCTCTGGGGTACGGCGCGTGATGATCGCCTTGGGATACTCCTCCCCGAGGGTAATCTTAAGGTACGGAAACCGCTTGTCGTCTTTGAGACGGATGTTGTACGGGGGGCGCTTTTCCTTGATCAGGGTCATCTCAAGGAGTAGGGCTTCGACCTCGGAGTCCGTGATGATGGTGTCGATGTCGGCGATGCGTTCTACAAGGGCGGCCTGCTTGGGGTGGACCTGACCGGTCGCGTTGAAATAGGACCGCACCCGGGCATCTAGGCGGTTAGCCTTGCCCACGTATAAGACCTTACCCTTGGCGTCCTTCATGAGATAAACACCAGAACGCCGGGGCAGATGGCTCAGTTTTTCCTGAACTCGATCCATAGCCAGTCCCTTGAAGCCCCCCACAGGGGTGGGTAAAAGCGATGGAAGAGTATAACCTAAATCATGCGAATAGGATAGGAGCTTTCAGGAAGCTCAGATCTGGCTTGGGCTTAGGAGGCGGCCTTTAGGCTTCTGGCCATGACGCGAGAGATGAGAGTGGCCAAATCCCGACTCCTAAAGGGCTTGTGTAGCAGAAAGGTCCAGGGATCATCAAGACCTGGGAAGTCTTCCTGACGGTTTTTTGGGGTGATGAAGATGATCGGCATCCGTTCCGAACCTCGTCGCATTTCCACGTAGAGGGATCCCCGATCTTGAGTTGGTAACTCGTCTAAAAATGCCAGTTTATAAGATGTTTTCTGCAGTAAAGCCTTAGCTTGAGATGGGCTTGTGGGTACGTCCGCCTTATGCCCTAGGTCTTGGAGGACTTTGGCGATCTGCGCCCGACTGACTTCATCGGTGTTGACGACCAGGGCCCCGCGGTGACTGCGCTCGTCACTCGAACCCGGATCCGCATCAGACGCGGCAGACTCCTTATCCGCACGGACGGCACGGATGGGCAAGATAATCTCGAACTCCGTTCCCTCCGGAGAGGTCTGGGCCACCGAAATGCTCCCCCCGTGATTCCTTAAGACGTTGTAGGCCGTGGTTAATCCGAGTCCGGTTCCAGGCACCTTGTCTCCGCCCAGGGCCCCTTTCGTCGTGTAGAAGGGGTCGAATACCTTGTCCACTTGCTCGGGGTCAATGCCGGGGCCCTTGTCCCCTATCCGCACCACAATGCGCTCCGTCTCGATCGTTCCTTTGATCGTGATTCGCCCCCCATCCGGTTGGGCTTGTTGCGCATTGATGAGGAGGTTCAAGAAGACTTGCTGAAGTTGCCCGGGGTCGGCGATCAGCTCAGGGAAAGCAGGAATGCTCTCTTCGATTTCAATGTGATCTTGCTCAAGCTGCTGTCCCAAGAGAAGGACGCAGTCCCGGATGAGAGACCGGAGGTCCACGGGTTCCCGTCTCCCAGATCGCCGGCGGCTAAAGGTCAACAAGCTCCCCGTAAGATGACGCGCACGCTGGGATGAACTCAAAATCACATCCACCGCGCGATCAATCATCTTGGGGTCGCGGTTGATTTTGAGGAGTTGGGCGTAACCGAAAATACCAGCAATCAAGTTATTGAATTCATGGGCCACTCCAGCCGCAAGTTGACCCACCGCCATCATCTTGCTGGACTCGACCAAGTGCGCTTCGATGTGACGGAAGTCGGTCACGTCCTGAAACAAAAGTACTTCGCCCATCGAGCTTTCGCCCTCAGGCTGAGGAACCGAGGAGACCGACACCAGGAAGGTCTTATCC
>JABDJR010000303.1 GCA_013003415.1 Candidatus Eiseniibacteriota bacterium
CGTTGGTAGATTCACTTTTCCTGAGAGTGGCTCCCGAGGCCTCTTGATCCTGCGTTGCGCTTTCTCCCGCTATTTCAAGAAGGGCCGCAACCTGATCCTCAAAGACTTTGTCCGGAGCTTCTCCCGTAAATTCGGTCAGTATCTGTCGGCACTTGGTGAGTTCTTTCTTGAGCCGCCCACGATCTCCACGACGAGCCAAGACCTGCATCCAACCCAGCCAGGCCGCCTCAGAAACCTCATCTTGTTCAAGCACTTCCCGAAAGCGCACTTCCGCGTCGTCCCACCTCTCTTCGTGCAGACACTGTTCGCCGAGAAGCAACCTTAGGTCGGAAGCACGTTGGGTGAGTTCCTCACGAAGCTCTAGAGTCCATTCTTCATAACGATCTGCCGGCAACAGATCACCCCGATAGAGCTCTAACAAAGTGGCCGCGCCTGCGGAGTCTTTAGCGTGGGCGTCCTCTAAGAACAGGTGCGCATCGACGGATAACTCCTCCGCTTCGAGGGTAAGAACTTGTTCTTTCAGGGAGAACAGACTATCCGCAGTTGACTTCGGGACCACCGTGGCAAACGCGCGTCGAACATGGTGGATCGCCTTGTAAAGCTGAGCCGCGCCGGCTTCCGGTTCAAGATGGGGCCACAGGGTATCTAGAATCTGCTCGCGGTGGAGAGAAGCGTTCGACTGGATCGCAATGAGCTTCAAAAGTTGCCTGGCAATCCGGCGGCCAAACTCGTGTTCTGGAATGGCGCGCCCGCCGATCGTGACTCCAAACCCACCGAGGAGTTGGATACGAACGTGATCTTGTGGCGAACGATGGGAATCAGGGCTCATGGATACAGTTTTCCAGAAAGATCAAGGGGCAATACGCTGTGGTCTAAGAGTATACGAGGTTTCAGGAATCTGTGAGTTCGATTAAGCTTGGCGGCACGTTGAAGGTGTATCGGGGGAACCATGATCGGCAAAAAACTAGCCCACTACGAGATTCTGGCTGAGATTGGCCAGGGGGGCATGGGAACCGTGTACCGTGCCCGGGATACCAAGCTCGATCGTGACGTGGCCCTAAAAGTTCTCCTCCAGGAAAAAGGTGGCGACGCCGAGCGCATCCTTCGCTTTGAGCGCGAAGCCAAAGCGGTAGCCGCCCTCAATCACCCCAACATTGTCACCATCCACGCGGTTGATCAGGCTGATGAAATCACTTTCTTGGTGATGGAACTCCTTGAGGGCGACACCCTCGACGGCGTTCTCCCAAAAGGCGGACTCCGCTTAGGCAAACTGCTGGAGCTGTCTCTCCCCATCGTCGAAGCCATTTCCTACGCCCATGGAAAAGGCATCACCCACCGTGATTTGAAACCAGCCAACATCATGTTCGATGAAGCGGGACGGCCCAAAGTTCTCGACTTTGGTTTGGCCAAGTTGCTGCAACCCGCCCTCGGAAATGAAGCGGGTGCCACCATGTCCATCGACCCCACGGCAACTCAAGAAGGAAAGATCTTGGGAACGGCGGCCTACATGTCTCCGGAACAAGCCGAAGGCAAGACCATCGACCACCGCACCGACATCTTTTCCATGGGTGTGCTCTTGTACGAGATGGCCACCGGTCGACGCCCCTTTGCCGGCGAAACCAGCTTGAGTACGCTTTCTGCAGTCTTGAAAGACGAACCCGTTCCGGCGAACGAGATCAACGAAGATCTGCCTCGTCACTTAGGACGGGTGATTCAGCGCTGCTTAGCCAAAGATCCGAGCCGCCGCTACCAAACCGCCCTCGACTTGCGAAACGAATTGGAAATCCTCAAGCAAGAATCCAGTTCCGATTTTACGCGCGAGCACTCGCGCATCATGAACCCCGAACCCAAGAAGAAAACACCCATCCCCATGGGCGTTGTCCTTCCCATCGCTTTTTCCGCGGTTGCTCTGATTGCTGCGATGTTCATGCTTGGACCATGGAAAGAAGCGAACCGCGCAAACACTAACAATGTAGCGACCGAAACCTCTCCCCCGCCGGCGACACCACCTGAAGTTGCTGGGGCCACCAACCAACCCATCATGCTGGCCGTCCTTCCCTTCCAGTACAT
>JABDJR010000312.1 GCA_013003415.1 Candidatus Eiseniibacteriota bacterium
TAGTATCTCTCTCCGAGGCCCCAGCGGAGCCGGGCATAACCCAAAGCGTTCCTGTCTCCAGTTTGCCTCAGGGGCAGAATCTCGTTTTTGCTATGGTGGTGGTGGATTCAAGCGGCAACGTATCCGAATTGAGTAACCGAGCCTCTGTTTTGCTTGAGGTTCCCGTCGATACCACGCCTCCAGTTGAAGTTGCGAACTTCCAGGTTGAAGTGACCGGTGGAAAGGTTGGTTTGGGTTGGAGCGCATCCCCCGCGCCGGACTTTGATCACTATCGCGTCTACCGCTCACGCGGAGACCGTGGGGTGTTGGTGTTGTACCGCACGGGAATCACCGTACCCAGCTTTGAAGATTCCCAAGTCATGCCTGGCCGCGACTATCTCTACACGGTGACCGCGGTGGACTTGAATGGAAACGAGAGCGTCCGAACGGCTACGCACCATGTGCATGTTCCTATCGTTTTGGACATCGTTCGTCCCGTCGACTTCTTCAACACCTCGGTCACCAGTCCGAATCCTTCCGTAGGACCGGTCAGTCTGGAAGTCGAGTTGGGTTCTGAATCCCCAATTACGCTCGAAGTCTATGATGTGCAGGGACGGCGGATTGCGCGGAAGGCGCTGGGTTCGGCTCAGGTAGGGGTAACGAACTTGAGGTGGAACGGAGAAGACGCCGCCGGCCGACGGGTCGGCCGGGGCATCTACTGGATCCGCGTGATCTCCAACCTTGGAGATCAAACTCGCAAAACGCTTATCGTGCGTTAAGGCTCGCGCCAGACGTTAGGTAACGTCCTAAGAAATCGTTCAGATCATCCCAAGCCCAATTGCCTTGCGCAATTTGCTCCTCGGAACTTCCGTTCGATTTGTGCAGGTACCAAAGGTCATGTCCGGCCAAGGTGTATTCCTTGATCGTCACGCTTGAGTTCCCGGTCTTCTTAATCTCGATGCCCATGAAGCGCGCGTCTTGCATATTGGCAACCGCATCCTTCGCACCATGCTGCACCAAGACAGGAATCTTGATGTCGCCGGCCTTGGCGATAGCGCCTTGATTCCCGCTGGCTTGCGCCACACAGCGAAACTGGCGACGATCCCCTTCAGCGACGGCAAGTAAGGCCACCAAAGATCCGTGGCTCGATCCGATCAAGCCAACCTGATGCTTGTCCACCCGAGGGTGCTGACGAAGCAAGGCATCGGCTTCGAGGACACAAGCCACTTCCGTGGGATCGGCCTCAAATCGAGTTCCTGCAATGCCGGTGCGATATTCCGGAGCGAAGACAACCAAGCCCCCCTCCGCAAGCTCACGGCATCGTTCCTTGAAGGTCTTGGTGAGACCCTCACCGGAGTGGAGAAAAATCACGGCCGCGTGGGGGCTGTTTCCGGGGGGTAGGAACAGATCGCCCTGACGGGCTCCTTGATCCGTGGAAAACTCAACCTTCACCTTGGTGACTTCGCCCATTGCCTCATTATCGATGTGCCGAAAGCTGGGACCGCTGAGTTCTGCGCTCCCGTACCCGACCCCTGGCTGGACCAAAAGCCCGGCCACACCAATCCCTATTCCTAGAACCATTCCTAATCGGTTCTTCATCACTACGTACTCCTCCCATGGGTTCTTTGCTTTTGTATTTCTTGGGTGCGTTTGTGTGTGCACAAACGGAGGCCGTAGGAAGGCGCACTTATGGCTAGACCTTCGGCAAGGTAGGCGAGTCCCTGACGTTTCAAACGAGCCTCCAGTATCGTTATCGGCGTTCAGATACTCGGCATTTTGCCAGAAAATGAGCAAGGTCGGCTAGGTGGTTCTATGGCCCAGAGCAGCGTCTCCCCGGGATCAGAGACGATGGGGGGTCATTTGCCCCAGAGATGAGGCTTGAACCGGGGCACCCATGAGATGTGGGGGATACAGAAGGCTCAGGAAGCTTCTGCCCGCCTCTTCAGCGCGGCGTTCATGGCTTCGAAACCTCCTCGGGTTTCGGTTTTCAGCTTATTCCAGAACGGCAGCACCAACACGCCCCGAAACGTCTCGCGATGACTCAGGCGTACCCGTCTCGGACTCACCTCTTCAATTTCGAAGATGTGCTCGCCATCAAGAAGGCGCGGCACATAAAGACGACCAAGCCAACGAAACTCTTTCTTGGGCACCACCTTGATGACCTTGGGTTCAAAACTCATTTCGGAGCCATCGCGCTCTTTAACCCGGATATAGAGTTTGTTTCCGGTTGCGATTCTTCCGCGGGCCAGGGGGATGTGGGGATTCCAGTCTTGGTAACTCTCAAGGTCGGTGAGAATGTTCCAGACTTTGTCGGCTGAAGCGTTGATTTCAACTTCGGTCCAAATGCTCTTTTCTTGGACGCCAAGCGCAATGAGAACGATCGCCAAGACAAGCACAGTACCCAGAATTAATTTCTTGCCCACGGGAGGTCCTGCCTTTCTCCAGCTTTCCCGCTGTTGGGAAAAGTCGCTAGTTCGGCTTTGACTGACCGTCACGGACGTGACGGTTCATGAACTCCATATACTCGATCCACGAGAACTGACCTTGATCATTCTCCTGCTGCGTATGGTAACGCAAGTCATTCCAGAACCAAAAGGCGTGCCCGAGTAGTGGGTACTCAAGAAGTTGGGTTTGCCGATGCCCGGATTTGATCAAAGCTTCCTGCATGAGCCGGGCTTGGAAGGGGGGTACGATGCGATCTACCTGGCCCTGTTGAATAAGTACGGGAATTTTT
The DNA here is from genome assembly GCA_013003415.1 of Candidatus Eiseniibacteriota bacterium. Lineage (GTDB taxonomy): Bacteria > Eisenbacteria > RBG-16-71-46 > JABDJR01 > JABDJR01 > JABDJR01. Next base: position 2,714 of record JABDJR010000312.1, read on the forward strand.
ATCTGGTCGGCGACGTCGATGGCCCGTCGGATGCGAAAAGCCTCGGGCTTACTTTCGGGCCCGCTTCCGTAGATCGCCACCGACAGAGAGTCAGAAACATCGAAACCTTCTTCAACGAGGTAGCTGTACCAGCTGTTGACGTCCATGACCCCGCAAGCGGCGGCGACGGCGCGGTAAAGTTCGGGCTCGCGAGCTACCGCGAGCATGGAAATCAGGGCGCCATGACTTGAGCCCGAAATGCCGATACGGTCTTCGTCCACACGTTGCCACGCGGCTAGCAATTTGGTGACCGTCAGCACGTCGTTCACTTCGCCTTTGGCGACTTCAATGTCACCCTCCCCGCCATCTTCTCCGCGATAGGAAGGCGTCACCACAACGTAGCCGTCCTCAACCATATGGCGACTGCGCCACTTCATATCGTTCGATACGCCACTGATGCCGCCGTGATTAAACACGATTAACGGTCGAGGTTTAGCCTCATCGGAGCAGAAAACATAAGCGCGAACTTTCAGGCCGTCACTGAGATAGGAGACGAACGCCTGATGCACGCCCTCTTTCTTTTCGACTTCAAGAATTTCAAATCCCAAAGGTTCCAGCTCTTGAAAAATAAGTTCGCTGGAATCGGTTTTGGGAACGGGATGGTCACCAAAATTGGAAGCGGCGAGCAGGATTAAGACGGTGGCAAAGATGTTCACTAAGGCTTCCGCTTTCTATGAAATGGGCGCGAGGAGCGTTTGGTTCCCTTCGGTCGATCGTGGGCTTGCTGTCTTTTGAAGGTGGTGGCGTCGTGGAGGGCTTTGACTTCTTCCTCCGTGAGTGAACGGTAGGTGCCCTCTTTGAGGTTTCCCAGTTCGATCGGACCAAAGCGAACCCGCCGGAGATCGATGACCTCGTGACCCACCGATTCGAGCATGCGACGTACCTGCCGATTTCGACCCTCCCGAATGCTGATGGAGAGTTTGGTGCGTCGACCGTCTCGTTCTCGAATGGAAACTTGGGCGGGCGCAGTCTTTCTTCCTTCAAGATCGACCCCGTTGGCCAGGGTGGCCACCAGGTCGTCAGGCAGGGTTCCCTGCACCGTCACCTCGTACTGTTTGTCGACTTTGAACTGGGGGTGGAGCAGACGGTGAGCCATGCCTCCGTCGTTGATCATGAGAAGGGCACCCGAGGTTTCAAAATCGAGGCGGCCCACGGGGAAGACACGGGGTTTAGGAGGAACAAAGCCCAGGACGGTGGAACGCCCCTCCGGGTCGCTTGCCGTTGTCACCACGCCCAGGGGTTTGTTCAAAAGGAGATAGGTGAACTCTTGGGGAAGGTTCAAGACCTTCCCGTCCAACTCAACCCGGTCTCTTCCTGGCTCCACAAACGTGGCCAAGTCTTTGAGAAGGGAGCCGTTGACTTTGACCCGGCCGTCTTCGATGAGGGTCTCCGCGCCGCGTCTGCTCGCTACGCCGCATGCGGAAAGGTACCGATTAATTCGCATCGCAATAGTCTAAGCCGCAAAGCGCCCCAAAGCTAGACCTATGCGCCGCCTGGCATTCTATGGGGAGGGGGTGGTGTATCTATGGTCACGAATCCATACAAAGGCCCGCGCGAGTTCCGCAGCGTTTTGGCCAGCAGCCAGATGCACGATCTTTCAATTTGGCCCAACCAAAACGCGAGGACTGTCTGAGTTAGCGGGCCTTTGTTTGGATCGTGACAAGGTTGCCTTCAACCACCATCGATCCGACGATTCTAGGGCGGTGGGGGGCTAGAATTGGGGCGATTTCGGTGATAGCCTGATACGCCTTGCAATACGTTTTAG
>JABDJR010000314.1 GCA_013003415.1 Candidatus Eiseniibacteriota bacterium
TCGGTGAGATGCCCATGAGCCTGCAGGTCAAGATCTTGCGCTTCCTACAGGAACGTGAAATCGAACGTGTGGGCGGTCGGAAAGTCATTCCTCTCGATGTGCGGGTGATCGCGGCCACAAACCGTGATTTGAAAGAAGAAGTAACTCTTGGAAACTTCCGAGAGGATCTGTTCTTCCGCCTATCCGTGGTCAACATCCATATGCCCCCCCTGCATGAGCGAAAGCAAGATGTTGTGTATTTGGCAGAACAGTTTTTGGAACGGTACGCATCGGAGTTTCAGCGCGGTAAGCTCACGTTTAGTCGCGACGCTCTGCGTTCCCTCCAGCGCTACGGGTGGCCGGGTAATGTTCGTGAGTTAGAACACCGGGTACAACGCGCGGTGGTTCTCTCCTCGGGACGCGTGGTTCGCGGCTCCGATCTGGAACTGGGGGAGGACCAGGCCGAGGAAATGATCCCTCTCCGTGATGCCCGAGATCAGGCCGAGAGGCGTGTGGTTATCCAGGCCCTACGGCGTAGTTGCGGAAACATCGCACGCGCGGCCAAAGATTTAGAAGTAAGTCGCCCAACATTGCACGATCTTCTGCGCAAGTTTGCCATTGTGGCTGCCGACTACAAGAATGGTATGGGTCCGACGGACAAAAAGGAGAGCTGAGTGAGTCGCAAATTTAGTCTCATTGCCGGAGCGGTGCTGCTGGGCTTAGGCCTGGGAGCGAGACCGGCCGAGGCGGTGAATATGCTCCGAACCGACCCCGGGAATATACGGGTGGAACTTAAGGGTCCACTCAGTATTTCGGGTATCACGCCCATGGATCTGGCCGATCTTCCGGCGGGGAAGTACCGGGTGAGCCTGGATGGTCGGGGGATTCCTTCGGTTCATGGCTCGCTCACGCGGTCTGCCAATGGCCAGCTAAGCTTGAGCACCGATGCTGGCTTGAACACGCTCCTGCATCCACCGGGAATCGCCTTCCTCCGTCGAGGAGAGCGAGGCCGGGGTTGGGTCTACCTAGCTTCGGGGTTAGGATTTGCCACCGGCGGATTGGTCAAGGAGTTCAGCCTTCGGGATCGGGAAGACGATCTCGATCGAGCCCAACGTCTCTACGATGATGCCGTGGGGGAGGCCTCCCTTTCCGACGCTCGCCGAAACCTCGACCTGGCTTTTCAGGAAGCCGAGGACGAGAAAGAGCTTCGAAATCTGTGGGCTTTTTTCGCGGGAGCCACCTGGGTTGGGTCCGCTCTTGAGGCCTCCATTCTGACTCCAGGGCCGGATATGCGGACCAATAGCAACCGGGATTATCTGCTCTCCGCCGGAGGCGCGAACCCGATGGGAGCGGCTTTCCGAAGCGCTCTCATTCCAGGGGCAGGCCAACGCTATATGGGCCGAGACAAGCGTGGAAATCGCTTCACGGCTGCCTTTTCGACCATGGCTGCGGTCAGCCTTGTGATCCACGATGCCTATCTAGAGAAGCGGCGGGATCAGCTCGCAGTTCAGAGCCTGTACGATGCTGCCGATACCGAAGGGGAGATCGAGGCTCGTCGTAGGGAGCTTGAAGAAGCCGCCGACGACGCCGAACGACTCGACCGGTGGCGTTGGGGTGTTGTTGGAGTCACAGGAGCGATTTACATCTGGAACATTTTTGACGCAGTACGTCTGGTGGGAACCGATTCCTCGCCTGGGGGACTGACTTGGCAAATGAGCCCTAACCCGGATGGTTTCCGGGCCGGTTTAGTTTGGAGGATCGATTAACGATGACTACAGAACGTCTCGTATGCGCTTTGTTGGTCCTGTTTGTTTCCTGCTCTGCAGGAGCCGACGACCCGACCTTTGATAATCCCTTGGACCCTACCAATAAGGGTTCTTTGCCTGCTCCCATTTCCATTCAAGTGGAAGTCGGGGACAACCAAGTTCGTTTGAGCTGGGACATGCCGGAAGACGGCACCAGTGCAACACGCTACGCCGTCTTCCGCCGCAACTTCACGGCGACTGACGATGACTACGAGTTGCTTGGTGAGCCCACGGAAAGGACCTTCCTCGATTTAGCCGCGCGCAACGGAACGCCCTACGCGTACCAGATTGCAGCCGCTGAAGAAACCGGAAGCTATGGCGAACGCAGCGAAGAAGTCACGGCGGCGCCGGCGCTGTTTTCGATTTCCATTGCCAGCGACACGCAGGCCACGAATGCACAGAACGCTTCGGTCGTGCTAACGGCCCCCGCGGGCACCAACGCTTACAAATTGTCTGAAGATCCGAGCTTTCCCAATGCGAGCTTTCGGCAATTCACTTCGACGACCTTTTACACCTTGAGTGGCAACGACGGCCCCAAGACCATCTACGCGGTGTTCCGTCTTGCGGATGGTTCCTCCTCTTTGCCGGTCTCAGACGACGTCATTCTCGATACGCGCGCCATCATCAACTCGGTGAGTTTCGATGGAGACGACGTACGGGCCCCGGGTCAGACCATCCATTTTGTTTTGGATGCCGATGAGACCACGGGTACTGCTTCGGTCACGGTTCCGGGGTTGTTCAACTCCCTTCCGCTTTTTGACGACGGAACCAACGGAGATGCGGTGGCCAACGACGGCGTCTACGAACGCGATGTTGCCCTTGTTGCAGGTAGCTTTGTGTCCGGTGCAACCGTCACCGGAAACTTTACCGATCTCGCGGGAAACCGAGCGACCGGTACCGCAGCCGACCGCACGCTGACGGTTCAGGAAGTTCCGGAAGCGGTGGATCTCTTGTCACCGATTCTCGCTGAACCTCCGGATCGAGCCACGGTGACCTTGCGGTGGACCCGGAGCTTCTCGTCGGACTTTGATGCCTACCGCGTTTTGCGAAGCGAAACCGCAGGTGTTAGTGACAGCGACATCCAGGTTGCGCAAACCACCAATCAAGGGGTGCTGGAACTTTCCGACGGCGATGTGACCGAAGGACGGACTTACTACTATCGCATCTTCACGCGCTCCCGAACCGGGCTTCAATCCGGCTCAAACGAAATCAAAGTCGATGTTCCTAATGTGCGACCTCCGGCTCAAGTTACTCTGAACAATCCTGATGGGATTGCGGAAACGAGCATGGCCTTGAGTTGGACTCAAAGCAACGATGGAGACTTCGCGAGTTATCGCATTTACCGCAAGGGCGAGCCTGCAGTCGATGATGCAGATGAGTTGGTTGCTGTGGTGACCAACCGCGAAACCACCCTTCAGTTCGACTCTGGTCTCGTTGAAAACACGGAGTATTTCTACCGGCTCTACGTCGAGGACACGGCCGGTCTCAGCACGCCGTCTCGTGAAATCTCTGTGCGAACAAGGAATGCGGCGCCGGCCGGGGTGACCATGAACGCTGGGACGAGCGTGACGAGCTCTGCGGCCACGATCAGCTGGGGGCGTAGTTTCGTCCATGATTTCGCATCTTATCGGCTATATCGTGACGAAGGCCCCGGAGTTGGGTCCGCTTCCACCCTCGTGGCCGAGATTTTCGAAAGCGATGTAACTTCTTACCGCGATTCGGGTCTAGATGGAGGAACGACATACTATTACCGCGTTTTTGTGGTGGATGACGGGGTTTTCCCCGGCGAAAAAGCCACCGGTAGCCCAAACACCATCCAGATTACAACCAACTAGACAAAGCAACTATGAGTAAGCACCAGGCAACCGCCCCCAAATCGCCTTCGGGTTCCCAGCATGGTTCGGGAGACAATCCCGAGGCGCGCTATGTGCCGCCGGAGAGGTCGAAACTGATCCAGATCGCGTCCTGGCTCGACCGAGTGCTGGCCGCGATTCTTCTGATGCTGCTTTGGCCAGTCCTGGTGTTGGTGGCCCTTCTGGTGAAACTCGACTGTCCCAGTGGCCCCATCTTCTACAAGCAAGAGCGCGTAGGTATGAACCGGCGGCAGAGTGGCGATGCTCGTGAACACTTCGAGCGAAGGCGCTCCCGCGGTGAGGGGCAACCCTTCCGCATTTGGAAGTTCCGCACCATGGTTCCCGACGCCGAGGCCAAAACCGGTCCGGTGTGGGCGAGTGAGAACGACCCCCGCATCACTCCCATTGGTCGCTTCCTTCGAAAAACCCGACTCGATGAACTCCCGCAGCTTGTGAATGTGGTGAAGGGTGAGATGCGTTTGGTGGGCCCTCGTCCTGAGCGCCCTCACTTCGTCAATGATTTTGCGGAGTCCATGCCTGAATACCGCAAGCGTCTTTCTGTTCCTCCGGGTATTACCGGACTGGCTCAGGTTGAACATGAGTACGATACGGACGTCGAGGACGTACGAAAGAAGCTGCGCTACGATTTGTTCTACATTGAGAATCGCCGGCCTACCATGGACCTCAAGATTCTTATTAAGACTCTGGCGGTTGTGATCACAAGGAAAGGCGCGCGATGATCGTTCTCTCGGGGGGATCGAGTTTCGTTCTGAGGCTCGAAAGGGGAGAAGAGATTCACGAAACGCTCAAGGCTTTTGCCCGCGACAAGGGCATCGAAGGGGCGGTGGTTTCCGGAATCGGGGCCGTCCAATCCGCCGAGCTGGGCTTCTACCATCTCGACCGCCAAGAGTACGAGCGCAGGGCCCTTCCCGAGATCACCGAACTACTTTCCCTTCAGGGGAATCTCTGTCTTCTTGAGGGAAAGCCTTTTTTGCACGCCCATGTGGTGCTCATGAAATCGGACTTTACCCTGGCCGGGGGACACCTCTTTGCCGCCACCATCGCGGTGACGGGGGAGTTTCATATTCAGCCCACCGAGTCCATGGTTCGCCTCCCGGACCCCAAGGTGGGCCTGCCCCTCCTCAACTGCCCCCTGTAGCCTCGCCGAGCCCCCCCTAAGAGGGCCTATCCCAATGGGGGGACGTCAATTGACAGCTTTGGCTGACGGTTGATATAGTGCCGCGGGCTTACAAGACCGTCGGAGGACCTCCGGCGGCTATTTATCTTCCGAACAAACCCCCTATTTGCAAGAAGGCCTCACCGCGGGCGCTAAGAAAGCGTCTCTTGGCTCGGGCTGACCCCCAGAGGAGTGGGAACTACTCATATGAAATCGCTGGATCGTTTCTTACGTATTCTTGTTGTTGGCGCCATTGCCGCCCTTGGAGCGGGATCATGGGTTTCCGACGCCCAGGCTCAGTTCATTGATGAGGAGCCGGTTGGTCGGCTCACCATCGGCGGGATTATTGGGGCCCAGTTCCCGGGTATGAAGGACATCAATGACAACATCAGCACCGTGAACCGGTTTCTCACCATCGAAGAGGTCCGGCGCATGGACGATGTCAATGTTGCCTTGGTCACCGGACTCGATGTTCGCTACAAGTTTTCCGATCGATTTTCCCTGGCTTTGACCTGGGGAGCGCTCAACGCGCGAAGCGAGTTCGACGTCACTCGGGCCGATATGAGGTTTTACTCCCGGGCTACCACCTACGGGGCCAACCTCCTCTATCATTTTCCCGGCGTCGTAGAATTCAACGATCGGGTGCAGGTCTATGCTGGCGGCGGCTTCATGCTCCTGCAGAATGGCCTGGTTGAGTGGCAGGCAATCGACAACACCACAAACTTCTTCTTAGAAGAAGGAAATTTGTCGGAAATGAGTGGCAAGGGAACAGCCACCGGTTCTGGATCAGGCCTGAACCTGATGGTTGGCGGCTCCTTTCAATTGGGAGGACGGTTCTCGGCAGCGGTTGACTTCGGTTATCGTTTTGGAAGCCTGAACAACTTGGAGTTGAACGACAGTGAATTTGAAGGACTCTTTGAGCGCTTTGGATTGGGTGACCCCGACGATGGAGAAGACGAAATCATTCGTGAGCCCGGAGACTGGGCTGTCTACGACTTCTTCCTTAGAGACCCTAGCTCCACAGCCTTTGACGGCCGAAAAAGAACCGACCCCCGCGAAGAGGGCTTGGAGCAGACGGGCTGCGGCGACTGCCCCCTCTATTACACCGGAGGACCCATCGAGGTTGATTACTCCGGTCCCTATGCTCAGTTCTCGTTCCGCATCCATTTCTAAGTCCGTGTCAAAGATTCGATTTCAACTGGCCGGCGTGATCTTCCTGGTTGGTTTGCTAGGGTGTTCCGGAGGAGAGAAGAACGAGGCTCATAACCGAGCTGAACTGCAAACTCCGGCATCAAAAATCCCCAACAAACCCAACAAGAAGGAAAAGGCCTGGAAAGACCGCTATTCGGGGGTTCCTCCCGCGGGCGATCCGCGCCTGAAAGACCTAAGCTATCTCCAGCGACTGGAACCCAGCGCTGAAACCGAAGTGGCCATCGGTGATTACTTTTTGTTTGAAGCGCAACCCGACAGCGCCGCCGACCACTATCAGCTCGCCCTTAACCACGATCCCAAGAATCTGGTGGCCATGAACCGTTTGGCCACCGCTTTGCAGCGTTTAGGGGAGATGAAGAAGGCTGAAGAGAGTCTTCTCGCCGCTATTGAATTAGACCCTTTCTACATCCATTCCCACATCAACCTTGGCACTCTCAACATGCGCCAAAACCGATATGAGAAAGCCATCTCGGAATATCGACTTGCCACTACGATAGATAGTACAAACGCAGTGGTTTGGTTTAACCTTGGCTTGGCGTATCAAAAATCGGAAATGAACAATCCGGCGATCCGCGCTTATCAAAAGGCGATGGAGATTGATCCGGATGATCCGAAGCCGTGGGAGCAGACGGGATGGATCCACTATGGCAGTAAGCTTTATAAGGGAGCGCGGGAATGTTGGACGGAAGCCCTCCAACGCGATCCCAACAACGAGAGACTCAAGTCTGCGCTTTCGCAGCTTGAAGCCTACAGAGACAGTACGAATACTCCGTAACACCCTCCTTTTAGTCGGAGTTGTGGGCCTTCTTTTTGGGCCCTCCAGCGCCCTTGGCTTTGAACTGGATGAGAAACAGTTCATGCCCGTCGATGAAATCGTCCCTGGAATGACAGGCTACGGGCTATCTGTTTTCGTGGGCACCAAAATCGATACGTTTGGGGTTGAGATTTTAGGAGTTCTTCCTACCGCGGTCCCCCATGGCGACATTATCTTGGCTCGTCTTTCCGGGCACGGACTCGAAAAGAGTGGTGTGATTGGTGGGATGAGCGGAAGCCCGGTGTATGTGAACGGCCGCGTGATTGGTGCCGTTGCTCTGGGGTGGTCCTTTTCCGTGGAGCCTATTGCCGGAATCACCCCGATTAAAGAAATGCTTTCTCTTTCCGAGCGGTCGGCGGGTGTTTCCCCAGCCCAAGCGGCCAGTCCCATGAGCATGAGCCCTGATCAGTGGTCCGATCTGTGGTCAGCTGAAGGGCGAGACGTATTCTCCGTTTTGCTCGACTCGAAGCAACGCGCAAAAAGAGATCTCGGCCCCTTAGCCACACCGCTGGCCGTGGGTGGGCTTGGCGATGAGGCGGCAGCCCTACTCGGAGACCTCACGCAGCCGCTGGGATACCAGACCATGATGAGCGGTTCCGCTGGCGATGCGGAGCCGACCGGCATCCCCTTGAAGCCAGGTAGTGCCCTCGCGGTGCAACTTGCGAGCGGCGATGCCTCCATTGCCGCGGTGGGTACCGTAACCTGGGTTGATGGCTCCTCGGTTTACGGTTTCGGCCATCCCATGATGGGGGCGGGGCCGACTTGGCTCCCTATGGCAGAAGCCAACATCTTGGGGACCATGGCCCGTTCTTCAAGCTCCTTCAAGCTTGGCGTGAGCGGGGCGTCCATCGGGACCCTGACCCACGACTATCGTGCGGGTGTCGTCGGCGACCTCGAAACCGAGGCCACCACCATTCCCGTCACCATGAACGTCAGGATAGGAGAGCGCACCGAGGCCTTTCACTATGAAGTGGTCGATGCTCCCGGATTAACTCCGGCGCTTACCGGTGTGTTGGCCATGAACACCTTAGAGTCTTTAGGGCGGCCCAGTGGTGAGGCCACGCTCTCGGTTCGAGCGGGGGTGTCCCTTGTGGGAGGACAATCGGTTGAACAAACGAATCTTGTGGCGGGTTTTTCCCCGCCTCTCGTTTTAGCTTCTCGAGTGGCTCGCCTGGTGGGTTTGGTTCATGGAAACCCGGCTAGCAAAGTAGAGATAGAACGAGTTTGGGTTGATGCTGAAGTCCAAGAAGAAATTCAGGCATCCTTCTTAGAGCGTATTGAGTTGGAACCGGGGCCCTATCGTCCGGGCGGTTCCGTGCCCCTGCGTATTTGGTTCAGAAACTATCGGGGCGAAAACTGGTTCCACGACACTCAGATTGAGGTCCCTGCCAACGCTGAGGCGGGTACCTACGAGCTACGGGCCGCCGACGGTGGTCAATCGGCCCGAGACGACCAGGACCGGGCTCCGGGTGCTTTCGCCGGGACGAGCGTCGATCGGGTTTTGCAAATCCTGTCCCAAGAAGCTCCTTTCGATGCTCTGGTGTTGAGGCTATTGGCGGCCGAGGCGAATCCCGTCGTGGGAGGAAGAGAGCTTCCCAATTTGCCGGGCTCTTTGCAGCAGGTAGTGTCCACGTCTCTGACCAGCGGTCGGGCCGGGGTGGCCAAGAAAACGATTGTGTCGCAGAAGAGTGAACGACTGGGACGTCTTTTAATTGGTAATCGATCGATCAACGTAGAGGTGGTGGGTTCTTGAGAGTGAAGATCAGTGCGATTCTGTTTGCGTTAGGTTTGTGCGCTTTGTCAATCTCGACATCCCTTGCTGTGCAACCCGTGCATTGGAAGATAAGTGGTGTCCAAGATTGGCAAAAAACCGATCGTGATTCCATCGGTATTACGGGTGAGGGCCGGGTGGTGCTCAATCGAGGCCACTCACGAATCAGTGGCTTTGAGGGTCTCACCGTTTGGGACATCCTTGAAACCGGAGGGCGCACCTTTGTGGCTACCGGCGATCAAGGCACCCTGTATCAAATAACATCAGGTGGAAAAGCCGAGAAAGTCCTCAGTATTCTTCAACCCGAAATCACTGCGATGGGTACAAACCAAAGAGGTGACTTGTTCTTAGGCGGAGCTCCGGATGGCGCCATTTACAAGGTCTCGGGGAAGGAAGCCAATCTTTTCGTCGATCTCCCGGAAAATTACATCTGGGCCATTCTCCCTTGGGGATCGAGTGATCTCATGGTTGCGACGGGCAACGCGGGAAAACTGTACCGGGTAAAGAGCAACGGTGAAGCCTCCCTATTTGTTGACACAGAAGCGAGCCACATCTCGGGACTTATCCCCCTTGAGGGCGGGGAGCTATTGGCCACCACCGAAGGCCCCGGCCGCTTGCTGAAGATTAACGCGCGTGGAGACATTGAGGTTCTCTACGAAGCCGGGCAACCCGAAGTGCGCTCTCCCTGTCGCGACGAAGACGGAGCCATCTACTTTGTGGTGAACCCGGCCAAAGCGGACAAAGTGCGTGGCCAAGTGATGCGATTGTCCCCAACCGGGGCGGTAGAAAAGCTCTGGGAAGCACTCTCCGGCTACGCCTACGACCTGCACATCGACGGGCAACAAAACCTGTGGGTTTCAACAGGTGGAGGCAAGGATTCCGGCACTGTGGTTCGGATTCAAGTCGATGCTCCCGACCAATGGACCGAAGTAGTTCGACTCCCCGAGCCGCAAATCACAAGCATGAGTATGAGCGGAGGGGTTCCGGTGTGGGTGGGTACCGGAGGTTTAGGGCGCGTCTACGCTTTGGAGGCGAGTGAAGCCCCCCAAGGCGTGGTTCATAGCACCATCGAAGACGCCGGTTCAAACGCCCGTTGGGGTTCGCTATCGCTGGCACCAGGTCCTAATCCAAACTCGGTTCGAGTCTACACGCGTTCCGGAAATACACGAGACCCGGACAAGACCTGGAGTGAATGGCAGCGCGTACCACTACAGGGAATCCGCGGGCTTGTGCCAAGTCCGGCTGCGCGCTTCTTGCAGTGGAAACTGGAACTCGGCAGTGCGGCTAGCGAGGTGAGCGAAGTTGATGTGGTCTATTTGCCGGCAAACCGACCGCCCCGCATTCAGAATCTTTCCGTTAGTGAGCTGGGAGCACCACTTGAGCGAGGGCTCGACCGCGCTAGTCTCAATCCCGTGGGGCAGAGTTTACCCGGCGGGCTTCGGATTGAATTTCAGCCTGGCGCAGGAAACGGCCGCAAGGACCGCGAGTCTGCCAACGATGCGGAGGCCTCCTGGGTTCGTCGTTTTCGTTCGGTGACCTGGAAGGGGACCGATCCCAATAAAGACAAACTCAAATACGATCTGTCACTCAAAGCCAGTGATGAGTCGAGGTGGAATCCGGTGGCTCGAGACCTAACCGGCCCTCCCTGGGTTTGGGATAGCGCAACCGTTCCCGACGGTTGGTATCAAGTCCAAGTCGAGGCGAATGACGGCGAGGAAAATCAAAGTGAGCAGACGCTCCGAGCGCGAAGGTCCTCGGAACCCTTTCTTGTCGACAATACGCCCCCTGAGTTTTCCAGTTTGAGTTTCGAAGGGAGCCAGATCACGGGGACGGTGTCCGACAAGATGAGCACGATCAAATCAATTGAGTACTCTTTGGACGGCGAGACTTGGAGACGGGTTTTTCCGGAAGATGGAATTCCCGACATGAGCCGAGAGTCGTTTAAGATTCAGATATCAACTTCCCTGGAATCGGGAAGCTATACGTTGGTGGTACGAGCTTTCGATGAGGCCGGCAATCTTGGTGCAGGACGCCTTGAATTTAGGAAGAGGTAGGGAATGCGCGTAGGGGTATTGGGTGCCACCGGAGCGGTGGGGCAAGAGATGTGGAAGCTACTGGAGGAGGCCCCGTTTCCAGTCGACGAACTTCGAGCCTACACCACCGAGCGATCGGCGGGTCGTAAGCTGCCCTTTCGGGGAGGGGAAGTAGAGTGTCACACGATCAACGACGCCAACTCCCGGGATCTTGATTTGGTGCTGGCCTCTGCGGGGTCGAGTACCACCAAGGTGTGGGCGCCAAAACTTGCCGAGTTAGGATCCACCGTGGTGGACAATTCAAGCGCTTTTCGAGGCGATCCCGAGTGCCCCTTGGTCGTGCCCGAAGTGAATGGAGATGCCCTCGACCCCAGCCATCGCATTATCGCAAACCCGAACTGCTCAACCATCCAAATGGTGGTTGCTCTGGGTCCTCTTCACC